>JAPUKG010000267.1 GCA_027295775.1 Pseudomonadota bacterium | reverse complement strand
CACCACTCCTGTCGGAGGCGATCCGACGCATCAACAACGAAGAGAGCGTCAGCTCTCTTTTCATCTAGAACATTCGAGGGAGAGACCGTGGCCGACTACCAGCTGGCCATCGAGACCCGAACCGACACGGGCAAGGGAGTGGCGCGCAAGCTGCGCGCAGCCGGACGCATTCCGGGCGTGTTCTACGCCGGGGGCACCTCCCCGCACGCGATCACCCTGGATCCCAGCGAGCTCGAGAACGTGATCACGACCAGCTCGGCGGGCATGAACACGCTGATCGACCTCAAGGGAGGCGGCGAGCTCGACGGCAAGCTCGTACTCGTGAAGGACGTGCAGCGCGAACCGATCGGGGGAGAGCTGCTGCACGCTGATCTCTACGGCGTCGACGTCACCCGGACGATCCAGGTCTCGGTGCCGGTCCACCTGATCGGCACTCCCATCGGCGTGTCGCAGGACGGCGGCATCATGGACCACGCGCTGCGCGAGGTGGAATGCAGCTGCCTGCCGACAGCCATCCCTGAGGAGCTGCGCCTCGACGTGAGCGAGCTCGCGCTCGGCGCGTCGCTCCACGTGCGTGACATTCCGCTGCCCGAAGGCATCGAGGTCGAATCTCACGCCGATCTTCCGGTCGTCTCGGTAGTGGCGCCGCGGGTCGAGGAAGAGGAGACGCCGGCCGAGGATGAGGAGCCCGCCGAAGGCGAGGGCGAGGCCGGGGCCGACGCGGCCGAGGGCGACGAGGCGAGCAAGGGCGACGAGACCAAGGAGTAGTTCACGGCGTCGCTCAAGCTGCTCGTCGGGCTCGGGAACCCCGGGCCCCGCTACGCCCGCACGCGCCACAACGTGGGCTTCCGGGTGACGAGCCGTTTCGCCGCCCTTCACGGCATCGGCTTGGATCGGGAAGAATTCGGTGGAGTCTTCGGGCGCGGCGCGATCCCGTCGGGGGACGCTCCGCCGCTCGAGGTGGCTGTGCTCGAGCCACACACGTTCATGAATCGCTCCGGCGGCGCCATCGCCGAGGCGATCGCTGCGCTGTCGGTTTCAGACCCCGAAGATCTACTGGTCGTCTTCGACGACGTGGATCTGCCCTTTGGTCGGCTGCGCCTGCGTCCGGCCGGCGGCGCCGGCGGGCACCGGGGGCTCGCGGATGTGATCGAGAGTCTCGAGCACGAGAGCTTCCCGCGGCTCCGCTTCGGGGTCGGGCGGCCGGAGCGCGGCTACGAGACCCGCGACCACGTGCTGCAGGGTTTCTCTGGCGACGAGGAGCGAGCCCTGCCCGATCTCGTGGCGCGGGCCGCCGAGGCGGTCGCGGTGGCGCTGACGCTCGGTGTAGAGGCCGCCATGAATCGCTACAACGCAGACCCCGAGGCTGGCTGAACGCGCGTCCTGGAGCGGTTACCCTGCCGGCTCTCCAGGCCACGAGGGTTCAACGCCTCCCCACGTTTACGAGAGGGTCATGAGCAGCGCTCCCCGGAACGGCTTCGTCCCCATCCTCCAAGAGTTCTCGATTCCGCTGCTCGGCGGCATCGCCGTGGCGATGTTCGCGGCGAACATCCACCCGGAGTGGTACCAGCACGCGATTCATGCCAAGCCCTTCGGCGACCTCGCGATCTTCGGTCACGAGCTGACGCTGCACTTTCTCGTGAACGACATCTTCATGGTCTTCTTCTTCGCCGTGGCGGCCAAGGAGATCACCGAGTCGATGCTGCCCCGCGGCGCGCTGAACCCGCTCGCCAAGGCGATCAATCCGCTGCTGGCGACCGTTGGCGGGGTGATCGGGCCTATCGCCGTCTTCTTTCTGGGCCTCGCCCTGTTGTTCCAATTTGGCGTGTACGGCGCCGACGCGGACGTTGCAGCGCTGCGTCGGGGCTGGGGCGTTCCAACGGCCACGGACATCGCCCTCGCCTGGCTCGTGGGGCGCACCGTGTTCGGCAAGGGGCACCCGGCGGTCAACTTCCTGCTGTTGCTGGCCGTCGCCGACGACGCGATCGGGCTGGTGATCATCGCGGTCTTCTACGGAGACCCCGAGCTCCCGATGCGACCCGAGTACCTGGCGCTGGTGCTGGCGGGGATGGGCGTGGCCTTCGCGTTTCGGCGGATCGGCGTGAACCAATGGCTGCCCTACATCGCCGTAGGCGGTCCGTTGGCCTGGTCCGGACTGATCCTCGCCCACATGCACCCGGCGTTGGCGTTGGTGTTCATCGTGCCCTTCCTGCCCGCACCGCAGCGCGACACCGGCTTGTTCCGGGGCGACGATGAGGTCGACGACATGGGCGACGAGCTCGCCCACGAGCTGCACATCGAGCACTCGCCGTTGCATCTCTTCGAACACCAGTTGAAGCTGCCCGTCGACTTCGGCCTGTTCTTCTTCGCCTTCACCCAGGCCGGCGTGCAGCTGGCCGACATCGGTGCCATGACGTGGCTGATCCTCGGGTCGCTGGTGATCGGGAAGACCGTGGGCATCACGGCTTTTGGCTGGCTGGCGATGCGACTCGGCTTCCCGCTGCCCGACCGCATGGGCATGCGCGAGCTGCTGATGGCGGCCTACGTCGCAGCGCTGGGACTCACCGTCGCGCTGTTCGTTGCGAGCGCGGCCTTCCAGGACCCGACGCTGCTCGGCCAGGGCAAGATGGGTGCGCTCTTCTCGGGCTTTGTCGGATTGAGCGCGGTATTGATTGGCCGGATGCTCTCGATGCACAAGGGGCCATCTGAAACGGGACAATAGTCATACATTCCGATTGTCCCGACAATTTCACATAATCAGACGTAATATTTTCGATATTGTCGGTACAATTTGACATTGACCCGTACATTGGCCGACTATAGACTTCTCGGCCATGCACATCTCACTCGAACGCGATACGGCCCGGGACCGGCGCCCGGTCTACCGGCAGATCGCGGATCAGATCCGGGTGCAGATCGACGCTGCCCGGCTGACCGCTGGGTCGCGATTGCCCCCGATTCGGCATCTGGCGCGAGACCTCGGCGTGAACCGGGACACGGTGGCCCTCGCCTACGAATCCCTGGCGGAGGCCGGAGTGGTCGAATCCT
>JAPUKG010000266.1 GCA_027295775.1 Pseudomonadota bacterium | reverse complement strand
AAGGCAAGCAGCACCTTCGCCAGCCCGGCTGCGCCGGCTCCGGTGAGGAGGTGGCCTACGTTGGACTTGACTGAGCCGATGACACACGGCTGCTCCCGGGACGCTGCGTCGGCCCAGAGCGCGTGCAGGCTTCCGAGCTCCGCCTTGTCTCCGGCGGGGGTGCCCGTGCCGTGGCACTCGATGAGGTCGACATCCTCGGGCGCCCAGCCGGCCTGATCGTAAGCAGCCCGTAGGGCGCGGAGCTGCCCTTCGGAGTCCGGGGACAGGAGGCTGCCGCCTACGTCGTTGCTCAGGCCGATTGCGCGGATGACGGCGTGAACCCGGTCGCCGTCGCGTTCCGCGTCCACCCGGCGCTTGAGCAGGAAGAGCCCCGCACCCTCGCCCACCACCAGGCCGTCCGCTCGCCTGTCGAAGGGTGCGCACCGACCGCTGGGGGAAAGAGCGCGCAGCTGGCTGAAGCCCATCTGCGTGTAGAGCGCCGAGGGCCGCGACAGACCGCCGGCCAGCATGGCGTCCGCCCGGCCGGAAACCAGCTCGGCACAGGCGAGTTTCAGCGCGTAGAGGGACGACGCGCAGGCAGCGTCCAGTGTGTAGCTGCCGCCGCGCAGGCCCAGGGCATGCGCCACCAAGCCCGCGGGTAGTCCCGCGACGTATCGGTTGACGGGCTCGGTGGCCTCGGGCTCTGTGCCGATCTGCCCCAGACGCTCCGCGAAGCTCCGGCCGAGCGTCGCGAGGGCCAAGGCCGAAGCGGCGTCCGTGGGCAGGACGATGTTGCCGAGGATGACGCCGGTGCGGTCCCGGTCGAGGATCTCGGGCTTGGCGTCCTCCACTGCCAGCTGTGCCGCGCGCAGCGCCAGCCGGAACATGGGATCCAGCCGGTCCAGGAACTGCGTTTCGATCGCCAGGTTGTCTGTGTCGAGATCGATGTCACCCAGCAGGCAAGCGCGCCGTGTGTAGACTCTGTCCAATGCGGCGATTTCCGGAGAATAGGCCTTCTCCGGATCGATGATCCAACGTCCAGCCGGCACCTCGTCCGCAGCGTCTTCGCCGCGCTCGATGTTCCTCCACAGCTGCCTCGGGCTATCGGCACCGGGGAAGACACCCCCGAAGCCGACGATGGCTATGTCGAGGCGTTCGCTCACCCACCTCTCCCGATCAGGAACTGACCTCTAGGGGCAGTCGATTGTCGCGGAACGCGATCACCAGGCCTTCGTCGATCGTGTTCTCGCAGCCCTCGAAGCGCGCCACGAGTCGCCCGTCGGCGTCGAGAAACTCGATGTCGGCGAACGCTCGGGTCGTATCGCTGCTGGTGATGCGGGCCACGACGCGGGTACCGCCTTTCGGAAACGTCTGGAATTGGCGGTAGCGCGCCGCAGCGCACGGTAGGGAGGGGCCGGCGCCGTGCACGCCAGTCCAAAACGTGAGCAATTGGATTCCCACGTCGAGCGCCAATGGATCCGTGAGCCAATGCCTGCGGAAGGGACGCTCCATCCACTCTTTGGGCAGAGGCGCGGCGGAGGCGTCCGCGACCACACCCTCGGGGGAGCAGAAGCGCACCCGCTCGATGCCCTGGAGATGGGGGCCGTGGAAGAGGTGATCGCTGTAGATCTCGGCTGCGGTCTTGTCGTAGGCCGGCCCCGCAAGCGCGCCCAGGCGCGGCTCGTCCGAGGGGAGGCTCTCGGTGAGGAGAATCTCCGCTCGCGCGAACAAGAACTCCCTGCCGTCGTTCTGCGTCGCACGCAGCTCCACCGGCACCCGGTAGCCTTCGTCGTCCTTCCGCGCATCGCCGGCGTGGATCTTCAACCGGAGGCTGCAGTCGGTGTCCAGGACCAGACCCTTGAGGACGCTGAGATTGTCGCATCCGTGGAACTTCAGGCCCGGGTTGCCGTGCAGCGCACCGTGGGCGAGCCACTCGGGCAGTATGGCCATGGGCACCACCGCCTTGCCGTTCAGCACGTGGGAGCGCAGGAATGAGCAGCTCGCCACGTTGATCTCCTCCTCCGCCACCCGCGCCAGCGACGACGTGATCGGTACCGTCGTCCTAGCCGGCTTGGCGAGCTCCGGCGAATCGATGAGGCTCGGGGCACCGTCCAAGGTCGGGCCCAGGACCAGCCGCTCTACAGCACCCTCGGCGCTGGCGAGCTCGCGCAGCAAGTGGTCAGCCCCCTTGGCGAGGGGAATCAGGGGCACGCCTTCGTTGGCGAAGACCCTGCTCAGCGACTCGTCCACCATTCCGCCTTCCCACGGGCCCCAGTTGAGGCTCAGGACCTTGCAACCGGGAAGCCGCCGGGCCTCCTGCTGGGCGATCTTGTTGAGCACCTCGTTGGCAATGGCGTAGTCCACTTGACCGATACGGCCGTACCGCGCCGTGGACGAGCTGAACAGGACGAGGGCACGCAGAGCGTCCCGATCGACGGCGGCGAGGAGATTTCTCAGACCCACCACCTTCGGATCGTAGACCTTGTGGAAATTCTCGGCGGTCTTGTCGAGGATATGCTGGTCGGCGAGCACGCCTGCGCCGTGCACGAGCATGCGGACGGGACCGAACTCCTCGATCGTCGTGGAGAGCGCTTCGCTCACCGCGGCGGCGTCGCGGACGTCCACCGATAGGTAGCGTACTGTCGCGCCCGCTTCGTTCATGCGCTCAAGGTTGGTGCGGATCTCCCGTTGGGCACGGATCCGATCGTAGATCTCACCGGCCTCGCGGGGCGAGGTCGCCTCACCGCTGGCGAGGATCCGCTGCTTGATCTCGGCCTCGGTCTCCAAGCCCGCCAGCCACTCGGGCTCGGCCTCCGGCACCGGGCTCCGCCCAAGCAGAACCAGGGTGGGCCGACACGACCTGGCCAGCGCCAGGGCGACCTCTGCCGTGACGCCCCTGGCACCACCGCTGAGCACCGCCACCTCGCCCGCGGACAGAGGCCGCGAGCCGTCGGAGGCCCGAAACTCTCGACCTACCAGTTCCAGCCGGGTGCGGCCCGCAGCGCTCAGACCCACTTCCAGCGGACCGGTGCGGAACATCTCGGCCACGATGGCACGGGCGGCGTCCAAATCCTCCAAGTCCGACGCCAGGTCGAGAGCCCGGCACCGTACCTCAGGCCATTCGTGGGCGGCCGATTTCGTGAGGCCCGCGAAGCCCCCTGAGATCGGGTCGGCAATCTCGTCCCCTATGATGCCAAAGGTCCCATCCAGACGAGACACGCTGACGAGGAACGCACCCCCGGAAGGACCGGCCTTGCGCAGGCCGATTCCTGCCGCTTGAACGACTTGCAGCACGCCCAGTAGGTCAGCATCAGAAGTACCCTCGCGGGGAGCAAGGATAACGAGGCCTGCCACGGGCTCGTCCGTGGCCCCGTTCAGCGACTCCGCCGACACGGCTCGGGGCTCGTAACCCTCGCTCTTCAACAGTGCAAGGATCTCAGAGGCCAGTTCGGGATCGCCGTCCGTGATCCAGATGGGCGCCCCGGCGGCAGGCAGGGCCAGGTCCGTCTCGGGGGCGCCGTTACAGTCCCGCGACTGCAGCACATAGCGCTGCAAGGGCCGATGTCCTTGCGCCTCCACGGGTGCTTCGGGCGTAACCTCGGGCGTGAGCTCTTCCTCGACGACCGGTGTGGGCGGCACCCCACCCGGATCTCCCGGGATCAGATCGAGAAGCGACTGGAGGGTGCGCAGAGTGCCGAGTTGGTCCGCTCCCACCTCGGGTGCGTTGGGCAGCTCGTCGTGAAGGGCGGAGAGGATCTCGACGCGCTTGATCGAGTCGATGCCGAGGTCTGCGTCGAGCTCCATGCCGAGCTCGAGCACGTCGGCCGGATACCCCGTCTTTTCGGCCACGATGTCAAACAGAATCTTCGCCACGTCGACGGCGGAGGCGGCCACGAAACCAGGTGCAGGCTCCGCGGCCACCGGGGTCGGGGGAGGCTCCGCGGCCGCGACGAGCGCAGGTCTCTCAGGAACCTGGGCGGATGGCGTCAGAGTAGCGATCGGGCGGGCCAACGGCGCAGCCGCGACCGGCAGACCCAAACACATGTCGACGAAGCGCTGCTGCTGCTCGAGCAGTGTGTGGTACTGCTGCTGGGAGGCATTCTGCCCCTCCAGGAACTGCCGGTGCAGTTCGGCGGTTTGCTGCTGCAGGCGCTGGAGGGCCACCATGTTCTCCTGCGTGATCCGCAGGCCTTCGGCTGCGGAAGCCGCGATCGGGGTGGACGGTTCGGACGGCGCCGCAGGGATGGCCGTCTCGGGCGGCGCGTCGGTCTCAGGCGCGCGCTGGCTCG
>JAPUKG010000265.1 GCA_027295775.1 Pseudomonadota bacterium | reverse complement strand
GGGCGTGGAGATCGACCAGGACGAGGTGCTTCGGGTCGCCTTCAACATCGGCGACCAAACGGTGGTCGCCATCGGCAAGGTGGCCTGGGCCATCGACATCGACCCCATCACCCAGGATGTCGGCATCGAGTTCATCGAGATCGACCCCCTGGCTCTGCGCCTCCTCCAACAGCGCGCACCCTCCGAATAGCGCGCGCCTTGACACCGCGATGGACGGGGTGCGAGTGTCCTCGCGATGGCGGACTTCCATCAGACTGGGGTGATCAGCACCCTCCACCGGCTGGGCAGTCCCGACCTGGTCCGGCTGGAGCGCGAGTTGCTCTCCTACAGCACCGAGCGGCCGGTGGCCCTGGTTCTGCCGTGCCTGTACTCCGAGCTCTACGGTCCGGCGCTCAAGGGCATCGTCGACCAGCTGAAGGGCGTGCCCTACCTGCGCCAGGTCGTGGTGAGCTTGTCGGGTGCCGCCGACCGCACCCAGTACGACGAGATCCGGGCGCTCTTCCAGGACCTGCGCACCGTGGACGGGCAGTCGCCCACGGTGGTCTGGAACCAGGGCGAGCGGATGCAGGTGCTGGTGGGCCGGCTGCGCGCCGAGGGTCTCGACCCCGGCGCTGACGGCAAGGGTCGCGCCACCTGGCTGGCCTACGGCTACGTGCTGGCGGCGCAGGTGGCGCGCGTCGTGGCGGTCCACGACTGCGACATCCGCGACTACCGCCGCGAGCTGTTGGCGCGGCTGGTCTATCCCACCGCCAACCCGAACCTGAGCTACGAGTTCGCCAAGGGCTACTACGGGCGGGTCTCCGACCGCCTACACGGGCGCGTGACCAGGCTCTTCATGACGCCGTTGCTGCGCGCCATGAAGTCGGTGCTGGGACCGCTGCCGCTGCTCGAGTACCTGGACTCGTTCCGCTACGCGCTGGCGGGCGAGTGCTCGCTTACCACCGACCTGGTGCGGGCCAATCGCATCCCCTCGGACTGGGGCCTCGAGATTGGCGTCCTGGCCGAGGTCTTCCGCAACAGCTCGCTCAAGCGCGTGTGCCAGATCGAGCTGGTCGAGAACTACGACCACAAGCACCAGGATCTCTCCGAGGGCGACGCGAGCCGAGGTCTGCACCGCATGGTGGTCGACATCGCGGCGTCGCTGATCCGGAACCTGGCCAGCTACGGCGTCGAGTTCGAGGCGGGCTTCCTCAACACCGTGACGGCGGCCTACGTGCGCACCGCCCAGGATGCCATCGCGCGCTACAGCGACGACGCGGCGCTGAACGGCCTGCGCTTCGACCGGCACGAGGAGGAGGTCGCCGTCGAGACCTTCTCCCGGGCGCTGCGCGTTGCGGGCCTGGGTTTCGTGCGAGATCCCATGGGCGCGCCCCCGATCCCCAACTGGAGCCGGGTGGTGGCGGCTCTTCCCGAGTTCCTGGACGATCTCCGGTCCGCGGTCGACGCCGACGAGGAAGAGGCTGGCTGAGCGTGCGCATCGGCGCGGTAGAGCTGGGGGGCGGGGCACCGCTGGTTCTGATCGCCGGTCTCAATGTCATCGAGGACGCTGACGCGACGCTCGCGTGCGCCCGGACACTCCAGGCGATTGCGGCGGAGCGCGAGCTGCCGCTCATCTTCAAGGCCTCCTTCGACAAGGCGAACCGCTCGAGCCTCGACTCCTTCCGCGGCGTGGGGCTGGAGCGCGGTCTCGAGATCCTGGGCGAGGTCGGGCGCCAGACGGGGCTGCCGCTCCTCACCGACGTCCACGAAACCGCCCAGGTCGAGGCCGTGGCCGCGGTGGTCGACTGCCTCCAGGTGCCGGCCTTCCTGTGCCGGCAGACCGATCTGATCGTGGCCTGCGCGGCCAGCGGCCGGCCCGTCAACCTGAAGAAGGGCCCGTTCGCATCGCCCCAGGAGATGCGACTCGCCGTCGAGAAGGCGCGCAAGTCCGGCGGCCACGCCTTCGTCACCGAACGCGGCACCCGCTTCGGCTACCACGATCTGGTCGTGGACATGCGCAGCCTGACGCTTCTCCGCGCCGTCGCCCCGGTGTGCTTCGACGCGACCCACGCCGTCCAGTACCCGGGCTCCGGGGAGACCGCCTCGGGCGGCGACCGGCGCTTCGTCGCGCCGCTGGCGCGTGCCGCGGTCGCCGCCGGCGTCGACGCACTGTTCCTGGAGGCCCATCCCGATCCCGATCGGGCGCCCTGCGACGGGCCGAGTCAGATCGACTTCGACGACCTGAGCCGGCTGCTGGTCGAGGTGTGCGCGATGGAGAGGGCCCTCGGAAAGCTCGGCTGAGGCGCGCGGCGTGAGATCCGCCGACCGTCGTGCCGCAGCCCTGGCGTCGTCTCCCGCCAGTTCGCCGCCGGCTGGGCGCGAGCTGCGCTGGCTGGCCGCGATCCTGCTCGCGGCCGCAGCCCTGCGTGTCGTGGCCTGGTGGCGCACGGCAGTGCTCTTCGACGACGGCCCGATCTTCCTCTACATCGCCGAGGCGATCGGGGAGGGAGACTGGTCGAGTGCGCTGGCCCATCCGTATCACCCGCTCTACCCGCTGCTCACCTGGCTTGCCAAGGGCGTGGCGGGAACCCTCGAAGGCGGCGCGGTGCTGGTCTCGGTGGTGGCGGGGACCGCGTCGGTCGCCGCGTTGTGGGCCTTCCTGCGCGCTGCCTTCGATCCGCGGACAGCCCTGGTGGGAGCGGCCCTGATTGCCGTGCACCCGAACGCACTGGCCTTTTCGTCGGACGTGCAGAGCGACGGGCTGTACGTGGCGCTCTTCCTCGGCGGCGTCGCCCTGCTCTGGCGAGCGCTCGATGGGGCCCGGCCCGAGCTCGCGGGCTGGGCCGGCCTGGCCGCCGGGCTGGCCTACCTGACCCGGCCCGAGGGCCTGGGGGTCGTCCTGGTGGGCAGCGCCCTCGCTGCGCTCCGGGTCGGCTCGGGCCGCTGGCAGCTCGCGTTCACGGCGCGCTGGCTGGCGGCGCTCGGCCTCGGCGTGGCGATCGCCATCGCTCCCTACGTCGTCGCCCTGCGCGTCGAGACCGGGCACTGGCTGATCACCCAGAAGATGTCGCCGGCCGCGGGCGCAGACGACAGCGTGCGGGCGGAGTCTCCGGCTCGGGTGTTGCCGCGGCCGACCGCCGGCGCGCGCGTCCGGCCCGAGCGCGATCTGGCCGGGGCCTCCAGCGCGCTCCGGGACCTGTATCGCTCCACGGCGGCCGGCTTCCGCTTCGAGTACGCGGGGCTGGTGATCCTCGGTCTGTGGGTCGTACGGCGCGGGCCGCGCCGGCGGGACCGCGGGCTGTTCCTGGGCTTCTTCGTCCTCCTGTACGGGGCGGTGCTGTTCACGCTGGCCTTCGGCGCGGGCTACGTGAGCCGCCGGCACACGCTGCCCCCGCTGTTGCCCCTGCTCGGCTACGCGGCCCTGGGCACCGTCCTCGTGGGCGGGTGGGCGACGGCTGGGCTCGCGCGGCTCGGCTTCGCGCCGGCCCGCGCCAACCGGGGCGGGGTCGGCCGCGGCGGCCTGGCGGTGGTTCTCGGGCTGGCGCTGGTCGCGTTCCTCTCGCTGCCGCGGGACCTGCGCGAGCGGCGGCCCGAGAAGCGGGCGGAGCGGATGGCGGCGGAGTGGCTGCGCGACTCCGGGACCCAGCCGGGCCCGGTCGCAGCGGCCCGGCTGCGGGTGGCCTACTACGCGGGCGCCACGTACGTCCCCCTGCCCGAGGACTACCAAGGCGGGATCCTCGGCTACCTGCGCCACCACGACGTTCGCTACGTGGTCGTCGACGAAGCCCGCATGGACCGCGACCCCGCCCTGCGGGACGCCCGGGACCGGGGATTGCGGCCCCTCCATCGGGCACGGGCCGGCGGGCAGAGCGTCGTGGTCTTCGAGGTGCTGACCGAGGAGCCGCCCCCGGCTGCCGCTAGTATGTAGGGGTGCTCTACCGCTACAGCGAGGTCTTCCGGACCCTCCTGATGGTTGCGGACCTGGTCCTGGTGGCGTGTGCGTGGCTGGCGGCGTATGGGATCCGCTTCCACACGGATCTCCCGGTGCCGCGCGGCATCCCGTCCCTCCAGCCCTATGCGACGGCGCTGGTGGTGATCCTGCCCACCTGGTTCTGGCTCTTTCGATCCCACGGCCTCTACCAGCCCCGCCGAACGGGCTCGCTCCTGGGCGAGGCGGGCAGCCTGCTCCGGGCGACCGCTATCGGGGTGGTGGTGCTGGTGGCCATGGCGTTCTTCTACCGGAGCTTTTCGTACTCCCGCGGTGTGGTGATGATCTTCAGCGTGCTCTCGCCGGTGATGGTGCTGGGACTGCGCATTGCGCTCCGCGTGGGACTGCGCCGACTGCGCCGGCGCGGGTACAACCTCCGCTACATCGTCGTGGTCGGCGGGGGACAGCTCGCCGAAGAGACGATCGAGCGGGTCCATGCCCATCCCGAGGCCGGGCTGCGCGTGCGCGGCGTCTTCACCGACAGACTGGTCGGCGCGCGGGAGCGGGTGCGCGGCGTGCCGGTGCTGGGCACCTACGGCGAGCTCAAGGAGTACCTGGGGCGCACCCGGGTGGACCAGGTGATCATCGCGCTGCCCTGGGAGGAGAACGTCCGCCTCGACAAGCTGCTCGCGGATCTGGACGATGAGATCGTGACTGTGAAGATGATCCCCGACGTCCGCAACGCGCTCTCGCTGCGGCGGACGGTGGAGGACCTCGACGGGCTGCCGGTAATCAACCTGCGCGAGGGGCCCATGGTGGGCTGGGCGGCGGTCCAGAAGCGGCTCTTCGATCTGTCGATCTGCGTACCCGCGCTCGTGGTGGCGGCGCCGATCATGGCTCTGGTCGGTCTGGCGGTGTGGGCGACGTCGGGACGGCCGATCTTCTACACCCAGGAGCGGGTGGGCCTGGACGGGCGGGTCTTCCGCATGCACAAATTCCGCTCCATGACCCGCGACGCCGAGGCGGACACCGGGCCGCTGTGGGCGCGCGCCGACGACCCCCGGCGCACCCGGCTGGGCGCGTGGCTGCGCCGGTTCGGCATCGACGAGCTGCCCCAGCTGTGGAACGTGCTGCGGGGCGACATGAGTCTGGTGGGGCCGCGCCCCGAGCGGCCCGTCTTCATCGAGTCCTTCCGGCACGAGATCCCCGGCTACATGCTCCGCCATCACGTGAAGGCCGGCCTCACGGGCTGGGCGCAGATCCACGGTTGGCGCGGCAATACGTCGCTGCACGAGCGGCTCGAACACGACGTCTACTACATCCAGAACTGGTCCCTGGGCCTCGACGTCCGCATCCTGCTCATGACCCTCTGGCGAAGCCTCCGCAACGCGTACTAGCTGCGATGGACGGACGGAAGCGAAGCGCCCTGTCCGGCTGGGGTTGGGGCCACGGCGCGGCTTTCGCCGGCGTCGCGGCGCTGCTCCTGGCCTTCCGCGACCTCTGGCTGCTGCAGCCGGTGCGGTCGATCGCCGATCCACTGGAAGCCTGGTTCTTCCAGGCCAGCGAGACGGCGCCGCAGCTCATCTACGCGGTCTTGCTCTATCTCCTGTGGCGCCGGCGCCGGCCGATCCGCGCGGCGCTGGACGGGCCTGGAAATCCGCTCGGCGGAGCGCTTGTCCTGCTGGCCGCGACGCTCTTCTACGGCTGGGGCCGCTGGGTGGCGCAGATCGATCTGCTCTTCGATGCCTTCGTGATCTGGGTGATCGGTGCGACGTGGGCCCTGGGGGGACGCCGCCTGCTGGCCGTGGTTGCCTTGCCGCTGCTCTTCCTGTGGATCTCGCGGCCTCTGCCGCCGCTGGTGAGCCACCATCTGCACCACGCCCTCCAGCTCGCGACTGCCCAGGCCTCGTACGCGATCCTCGACTTCATCCACCCGCCGGTGTTTCAGTCCGGCGACCTGCTCGAGTTCCACGGCAGCACCTTCGAGGTCATCGAGACCTGCAGCGGCCTGCGCATCATCCTGACGGTCTTCATGACGTCGCTTCTGTTCTCGGACATCTTCTGCCGGCGCACCGGTCAGAAGCTGGCCGTGATCCTGAGCGCACCCCTGGTCGGATTCGCGGTCAACACGGCGCGGGTGGTGACCCTCGTGTTGAACCCATTCGGTGAGGTCGGTCCCCTCCACTCGGTGCAGGGCATGGCGATGATCTTTGCGGGCGTCCTGCTGCTCGGGGCCATCGACGTGCTCGCCGGTCGGCTTTCGTCCGCGCCCAAAGCGCCCCCGGCGGCGCCCCCGGTCCGGGGCGGCGGGAATCGGCGCTGGCGAACCGGGGGCGTCGTGGCGGCCGCGCTCCTACTGGCCGGAATCTCTGTTGCCCCCTCGTCGGCAGAGCTGGGACGGAGCAATCTCTGGCGCTTCAACCGCATTCCGCTGGACCTGGGCGGCTGGCAGGGCCGCGATCTCGACTGGGACGACGTGTGCTGGGGCCCCGTCCAGTTCGCGAGCCAGATGAGCCGCGAGTACACGCGCGGTCGCGAGCGCGTCACCGTCCTGGTTGCCCAGGACGATCGGCTCCGTCGCCAGTGGAGTGGGTTGTCGCCCAAGACGCGGCTGCCCGGCCGGGGCTGGGAGCTCGACCGGCGGGAGCGCGTCTCACTCGACGGCCCGCTTGGGGAAGCCGAGGAGATCGTGGTTCGGCACGAGCGCGAGCGGGAGCTCGCCTACCATTGGCGCATCGGCTCGGGCGCCATGGTGTGGGAGGCGCTGCGCTGGCTGGCGGCGCTCGATCTGGCGACGGACGGGAAGCCGCCGCCCATCGTGACCGTGCGGGTGGGCACGCGGCTGGGCTATCGCGGAGAGGAGCACGCGCGCGAGACGCTCGAGGTCTTCCTCGAGTCGTTTCTCCCTGCCCTGGAGAAGACTGTGCCGCGCGCGCAGCGCGAAGCCCTGGGTTGGGTCGCCGACTCTCCCCCTCCGGGTCAGTCGAGCGCCGCGACGTCGATTCCGTAGAGCTCGGCCACGTTGTCGCACAGGATCGCCCGGCGCTGTTCTTCGCGGAGCTGCGCTGCGTGCTCGGCGAGCATCTCCTGGGACCACGGCCAGGTGGAGTCGCTGTGCGGGAAGTCATTGGCCCACATCAGGCGCCGCCAGTTCATCATGTCCGCGCTCTTGAAGGCCACCCAGTCGTCCTGGAAGGTCATGTAGATGTTCTCGGCGAAGTACTCGGAGGGGAGCTTCGACAGCTCCTGTCCGGCTTTCAGCCAGAAGCGGTGCCGCTTGTAGGCGTGGTCCATTCGGTACATGTAGTGGGGCACCCAGCCGGCATCCGCCTCGACGCACACGATCTTGAGCTTCGGTTGCCGCTCGAAGACGCCGCCGAGGACCAGTGTGCCCATGATGTCCTGGCAGCCGCGCATGATGGAGAGAAAGCCGTTCATGGCCGGGCCGCGCACCGGGTGTGCGAAGGCGTAGTTGCGGTCGGTGAGGATGTGAAAGGAGAGCGGCAGGCCCAGGTCGATGGCGGCCTCCCAGAACGGGTCGTAGACCGGCGAGTCGTAGTCCTCCACCACCGGGTTGCCGGGCATCATCACCCCGCGCAGACCCAGGCTGCGGATCGACTTCAGGTCTTCGATGCCCGCCTCGGGCGAGGCCATGGCCGTCTGCCCGCAGCCGAGCAGGCGCTCCGGATGGGCGCCACAGTACTCGGCCACCCAGCGGTTGTAGGCCGCGAAGCAGGCGGTCTTGTACTCCGTGTCCGGGTGGTTGCACAGCACCAGGCCGACGGTGGGATAGATGATCTCGGCCGCCACCCCATCCCGGTCCTGGTCGGCCATGCGTGCGTCGGGGTCGTGGCCGCCCTTGTGGAGCTCCTCGAAACGGGTGCCGCGGATGCGGATCTCCTCCGGCGGCTTGCCCGCCGCGGCGACCAGCCCCAGCGCAATCGGCTTGGCCAGTCCGTCGATTACGAAGGCGTCGCCGATCTTGTCGATGTACTCAATGCGCGGCGCGCGATCTCGCCACTTCGAATCGATGTAGTCGATGTAGGTGTTGGGCGGCTCGGTGATGTGGGAGTCGGCCGAGATGATCGGGTAGCTCGCGCTCATGACATCTGTCCTCCTCGCAGCACGCGGCCGGGCAAGGCGCCGTCGGGATCGACGCGATCCACCCCGTCTTCGCGGATGATGACGCCGTTCACCACCACGGCTCGCATGCCCTCGGCGTCCGCCACCAGCCGGTCCGCGCCGCCCGGCAAGTCGCGGACCCGGCGGAGCGGGGAGCAGCCCACCGTCTCCGGGTCGAAGACCGCCACGTCGCCAGCCAGGCCCTCGGCCAGGCGCCCGCGGTCCGTGATGCCGAAGACGTCCGCCGACCGGGACGTGAGCAGGCGGACCGCCTGCTCCAGGCTCAGCACCTCCTTCTCGCGCACCCAGCGGCTCAAGAGGTCGGTGGAGAAGCAGGCGTCGCACAGCTGGCTCGCATGGGCGCCGGCGTCCGAGAGGCCCAGCATGATGCCCGGATGCTGGAGCAGCTCGCCCACGGCGTCCTCGTCCGTGTTCATCACAGCCATGCGGAAGCGGGCCTCGAGGTTCGACGCGAGCCCCAGGTCGAGGACCAGGTCGACGGGATCCACCCCGCGCTCCTCGGCCACCTCCATGACGTTGCGCTCGTCGAGGGCGGGCTCCGTGGGGCACGACGAGATCACGGTGCGCTCCCAGCCCGCCGCAATGCCACCGCCCTCGCGCCGCTCCGCGAACGCGCGCCGGAACTCGGGATCCGCGTAGATCCGTTTCTTCCCCTCGAAGTCCGCCTCGGAGACGGGCTTGAAGAGCGACATGCTCTCGAAGGGGAAGGGTGCCTTCCACTGGAACTCGAAGTTGAGCGGCCGGCACGAGACCTGCGGGATCACCTCGATGCCCTGCGCGTGCAGCTTCTCCGAGGTCTCCAGGGCGTGGCGGTGGAAGTCGCCGCCGCCCATGCCGGTGAGCAGCGCCGTCCAGCTGATCGGTCGGCCGATTCGCTTCTGGATCTCGGCGAACTCGTTGAGGAAGAGCCCACGCCCGACGGTGGCCTGCATGACCCCGTGGCCCGCGGCGCCGAGGCAGCCGGCCAGCCGCTCGATCTCCTCGTGGCTGGCGACCCGGCTCGGCACCGGACGCCCAGCGTAGCCCACGTGGGTGGGCGACTTCGAGGTGGCGAACCCGATGGCGCCGGCCGCCAGGGCCTCGGTGACGATCCGCTCCATCTGGTCGATCTCGTCGGGCGTGGCCTCGCGCTCGGTCGACTCCTCGCCCATCACGTACATGCGGACCGGCGTGTGACCGACCAGGGCGCCCAGGTTGATCGCGGCGCCGTGCGCTTGGATGGCGTCCAGGTACTCGGGGAACGTTTCGAAGGGCCACACCTCGCCGACGCCCGCGTGGAGTGCTTCGAGCGACATGCCCTCGACGTTCTCGAGCGTGCGCAGGATCAGGTCGCGGTCCGCGGGTCGGGTGGGTGCAATACCGAAGCCGCAATTGCCCATCACCACCGAGGTGACACCGTGCCACGGCGAGATCGTGAGCATGCGGTCCCAGAAGATCTGCGCGTCGTAGTGCGTGTGGATGTCGACGAAGCCCGGGGCCACCACGCAGCCGTCCACCTCGAGGACGCGGTCGGCGTCCCCGAGGTTCGTGCCCAGGGCGGCGATGCGCCCATCCCGGATGGCCAGGTCTGCTTCGCGGCGGGGGGCTCCGGTGCCGTCGATCAGGGTGCCGCCGCGGATCAGGAGATCGAAGTGCTCGCCCATGGTGCCCTCGCTCGTTCGGGGCGCTTATTGTACCCGAGTGCAGACTCGACAACGGGATGCCCGTGGTCCAGAGTCGAGCGCGGAGCGGGTGCAGGAGGCGTCGATGGAGCTGCGTGAGATCGCCCCGGGGGCCTATGCGTGTCTCCAGGAGGACCGGGGCTGGGGCTGGAGCAACTCGGGCTTCGTGAGCGCGGGTGGGGGCCTGGTGATCGACACCCTGATGGACCTCGGCCATACCCGCAAGATGCTCGACCTCTACGCCGGGGTGATCCCGGACAAGCCGCGGCGCCTGGTCAATACCCACCACAACGTCGACCACTGCTGGGGGAACCAGCTCCTGGCCGACGCGGAGATCATCGGCCACCGCGAGTGCGCGGCGCGCATGGCCGGGGACCTCTCGCCGGAGGCCATCCAGGCGATGATCTCGGCGCCCGACCTGTCGCCGGGCGCGCGCTGGTTCGCGGACGACCTGGCGGACTTCGACTTCTCCGGGATCACCCTGACGCCGCCCACGACGCTCCTCGACGGTGACACCGAGCTCGATCTCGGCGGGGTCTCGGCGCGCATCCTCTACGTGGGGCCTGCCCACACGGCGGGCGACGTGATCGTGCACCTGCCCGAGCAGAACGTGGTGTACGTGGGTGACGTGGTCTTCCACCGCTGCACGCCGATCGGCTGGGAGGGGACCTTCGCCGGCTGGATCGCGGCGCTCGACCGGATCGTCGGGCTGGCGCCCGAGACCATCGTGCCCGGCCACGGCCCGCTCTGCGATGTCGAGGGCGTGCGCGAGCTGCGCGCCTACTTCGAGTACGTCTACGCCGAGTCCCGCAGGTACTACGACCAGGAGCTGCCGGCCCTCGAGGCGGCCCGAAAGATCGACCTCGGACCCTACGCCGCGTGGACCCAGCCCGAGCGGCTGATCTTCAACGTGGAACGCGCCTACCGCGAGTTCCGCGGCGGCGCCTGGGACGAGAACGTCGAGGTGATGCGGCTGCTCGAGGACGCCTGGACGCTCGGGCAGCACTATCGGGGGGGACGCGCCTGAGGCGCCCGCGGCCGGGAGGCGACGACCGCGAAGGCGAGGGTCGCGCCGATTGGGATCCACCAGGTCCAGGCGATCGCGACATTGCCGAGAAAGATCGGGTGGAGGAAGAGGGCGAGGCCCGCAACGGCGCCCACCGCCAGGCCCGCGATCGCGCTGGCATCGCTGCCGCGGCTGGACGCCAGCATGCCCAAGCCGAAGACCCCCAGGAGCCCCCCGTAGAGCACGGTCATCGACGACAGCGCGAGCTCGACCAGGCTCAGGGCCGGACCGTCTCCCTCTGACACCGCCTGGTGATACGCCGCCATG
>JAPUKG010000264.1 GCA_027295775.1 Pseudomonadota bacterium | reverse complement strand
CGTCCGGTGCGCGTATGGTCGTGGCAACCATCGGGGGCGTCTTGGGGCTCTGGACCGAGGCCGCCCTGTACCAGATCGTAGGCTCGCACTGGACGGCCATCTCGCTGCTTGCCTCGCTCGCCCTGCTGGCGCCCCTGATCGTCTACTTCACGTTCCCGGAGACCCGGGGTCGTTCGCTCGAGGACATCTCGCCCGAACGCTGACCCCGCGCGATGGGCTCCGCCGCGGGGGACGCCGGGCTGAGGGTTCGCGGGGCCACACCCGGCTCGGGAACGGCCATGGCCACACCATCGAGCCGCCCTGCGGCGACTGGCCCGCGCGCCCCTAAAGCCGCGATACCACGGGGCCGAAAACTCCTGCGATGGAAACCGTCTCCGTCCTGTCCATGGTGGCCGCGGGTCTGGCGCTGTACACCGCGCTCTACCACGGGTTCATCTTCCACTTGCGCCGCCAGGAACGGGACCACCTGTGGCTCGCCGTCACCGGGCTGGGGGTGCTGGGCGTTTCCGCTGGCAGCGGAATGCTCTACGGCGCTACCGACGTCGAGACCGGCGAATTCTGGCAGCGCTTCATGTTCGCCACCTCGCCCCTCATCCTGGTGGGCTTCCTGCGCTTCAGCTTCACCTTCCTGCGCGTGGAGCACCGCCGCCTGGACCGGGCTGCGTTGGGCTTCTCCGGACTCGTGGTGCTGTTGGCCACGGCCACACCGCTGATCTTCACCGGCGAGGCCGCGGTCCAGCACCCGACGCCCTTCGGCTCGGTGTTCGTGCAGTCGTCCCTGAGCCCGGTGGGGTACGCCGTCGTGGCGGGCTTCCTGGGCTTCTTCGCCGCGGCGCTGGTGCTCCACGCCCGGCACCTGCGCGGGACCGATCCCGCGTCGCGCGTCCTGTTCGCGGCGCTCTGTGTCTGGTTCGCCACCGGGCTCAACGACGGCGCCGTGGCGGTGGGCTTCTATCAGGCGCCGTACCTGCTGTGCTTCGGCTACCTGGGCATCCTGGTCGGCACGTCGAGCATCCTGCTGCGGCGCTTCATCGCCTCGATCGGCACCCTCGAGCGCTTTGCCGATCATCTCCACGAGATGGTGGAGGAGCGCACCGAGGAGGTCCGCAAGCGCGAGCTGCAGCTGGCCCACGGCGAGCAGCTGGCCGCCATCGGCACGCTCGCCGCCAGCGTGGCCCACGAGATCAACAACCCGATCGCCTTCGTTCACTCGAACCTGAACCGGCTGCAAGAGATCTGGAACAAGCCCGACAGCGCCGAGGACGTGGAGGAGATCCTCGCGGAGTGCCGGGAGGGCACCGAGCGGGTGCGCGTGATCGTCACCGAGCTCCTGAAGCTGTCGCGCCAGAGCGATGGCCGCATGTCGCCGGTGGACCTGAATCAGCTGGTGGAATCCGTGCTGCCGGTGCTGCGGCCCCTGGCCCGCTACCGGGCGGAGCTCCACACCAACCTGCCGCCGGTGCCCAAGGTGAACGCCGACCCGCGGCTCCTGAGTCAGGTGATCCTGAACCTGGTCGTGAACTCCCTCGAGGCGGTTCCCGAGGGTCATGCCGAGGCGAATCGCGTCACCGTGTCGACGGCGTACGAGGACGGATCGGTCTGGCTGATGGTGAGCGACACCGGCGCCGGCATCCCCACGGATCTGCAGGGTCGACTCTTCGATGCCTTCGTGACCACGAAGGACGAGGGACTCGGCCTCGGCCTGGCGGTCACCCGGCAGATCGTGGAGCGCCACGGCGGGCGGATCGAGATCCAGAGCGACGGCGGCGGCACCTGCATGATCGTCGAGTTCCCGAGCCGCGTCCTGTGTCAGGACGACGGCACGCCGCTACCGCTGGACGGGGCCTGACGCCCATGGACTCGCGCACCAACTCGCGAACCAGACGGCGCATCCCCTGCGAGATCGAGGTGGACGGCCGCACCGCGAAGGGCACGGTCATCGATCTCTCCGCCGACGGGCTCTTCGTGCAGACCAACGCGGCGGCCATCCCGAAGACGACCGGCGAGCTCGAGGTGCGCATCCTGGGCGGCTCGGGCTTCCCCGAGCTGACGCTGCGCGCCGAGCTGGCCCGACGGCAGCTGAGCCCCGCGCTGCTGGACGCCGTCGTGGGACGCGGCGTCGGGCTGCGCATCGTGGAGGCGCCGCCCGAGTATCACGAGGCGCTCGAGCGTCTGCGCGAACACGGCGAGTGCCACACCGACGACGACGTCGCGGACGCCACCGAGGCGGTCCTGGCCCAACCCCAGGCGCACGAGTCCGGCGGGGAGGCGCCGCAGGAGGAGCCGGAACCGCCGATCGGCGAGATCGCCCCCGTCCGCCCGGACCCGCCTCGCGACGCCGAGTCGGCGCCGGCGGCGGCCGGGACCCCCGAGTGCCTCGCCATGATGGTGGACGAGGGCGAGCTCCAGGACGTCTACCAGGTGCTCGAGGAGCTGGGCGCGCGGCCCGTGCGTGCGCGCCTGGCCGGACCCACGCGCTTCGACGGCTGGGAGAGCGCGCCGCGCGTCTTCATCGCGGCCGCCCGCTGCGCGCTCTCGATCCGGATTCCGGAGCTGGCTCCCAACGAAGGGGTCGTCACCATCGCCGTCGCCGACACGGAGTCCCAGACCCTTTGCGCGCTCATGCGCAGGCTCGGATACCAGTACGTGGTGCGCCGGCCAGTGCATCCGGAGGCGCTGCGCCTGCTGCTGATGCGCGCGCTCTATCGGGAGAGCGACCAGCGGAGCGAGCCGCGCTTCGCCTTCGGGCACGACGTCGTGTGGCTGGCCGGCTGGCGCGCCCGCTGCGGCGCCATCGTCGAGATTTCACCGGGAGGCTGTCGGCTCTTCTCCCCCGTGGCCGAGGCGCCGGGCCAGGAGATCACGCTGCGCATCCCGCGCACCGCCACCGGCGCCAGCGCCCTCTGGATCCGCGCGCGGGTCCTTCGCTGCGACCGGCTCGAGGGAGACCGCGCCGGCGGCGCCTTCGCCGTGGCCCTCGTCTTCGACGAGCCGCGCCCGAAGGCCCAGGCGCGGCTCGGCCTACTGCTGGCGAAGCGCTCGCTCGGGCCGGCCACACTGGCCCCGGCGTCCCGGGTGCCCCCGTGGCTGATCGCGGTGCTCGAGCGGCTGGGCCTTCTGCGCGCGCTGCAAGAGCCTGCGGACGAGCCGGCGCAGGAGCCGGTCGAGGAACAGCGCCTCGAGCGGCGCCGCACCCCGCGCGGCATCCTGCGCCAGGAGGTCGTTGCCCTCGACGGCCAGACCGCCCGCGTCATGCACGTGCTCTTCGGGCGCGACCTGTCGCCCGGCGGCATCCGCGTGGAGCCGCATCCCCAGCTCCGGGTCGGCGACCAGTTCACGCTGGCGATCTACGACGCGTCGTGCGCCGAGCCTCTCCTCGTGGACGCCGAGGTGGTGCGCGATGACGGCGACCAGGGCCTGGGTCTGGCCTTTGCCGATCCTTCTCGCGGCGTGACCGAGCAGATCGAGCAGATCGTGGCCAGCCTGCCGTCGGTCGAGTCCCTCGATGCCCCGGACGGCAGGTCCCGGCCGATGGTCGTGACCCAGGTGGTCCAGTGGCAGGAGCCCCAGGGCCGCTGATGCAAACCTCGTTCTAGCCCGGCGGGGGGCCCCCCGGCTTCTCCCCGGATGATCTCACCTTGTCTTCCGGCTCAGGGAATGGTAATTCCCCCGCGACCTCGGATGGGGGTGTGCGCTGGAGACCTGGCTCCTCGACGTTCCGTTCACCGTCTGGATTGGCGGTGGCCTCGCGCTCTACATGGCCTGGTCGATTGGGGCGAACGACGTCGCCAACGCCATGGGCACGAGTGTGGGCTCCGGTGCGCTCACGATCCGACAGGCCATCGTCGTGGCCGCCATCCTCGAGTTCGGCGGCGCCCTGCTGGCGGGTGGCCACGTCACGGACACCGTGCGCAAGGGCATGCTGGACATGGACCTCGTGGCGCTCCACCCCGAGCTCCTGCTCTACGGCATGCTCGCATCGCTCGCGGCGGCCGGCACGCTCCTGCTCACGGCGACCTTCTTCGGCCTGCCCGTCTCCACCACCCACTCCATCGTCGGGGCGATCGTCGGGTTCGGCGCCGTCGGTCTCGGCGTGGACGCCGTCGAGTGGGGCAAGGTGGCCGAGATCCTGGTTTCCTGGGCGACCTCGCCGCTGCTCGGGGGGATCCTGGCCTTTCTCATCTTCAATCTGATTCGCGGCATCATCCTGGACCGCGAGGACCCGATGGAGAGCGCCCGGCGCTACGGGCCCCTGTTCTTCTTCTACGTCTTCTTCGTGATCGGGATGGTCACCCTCTTCAAGGGGCTCAAGAACCTGAAGCTCGACTTCGACTTCCCGGAGGCGTTGGCGCTCTCCGCGGCACTGGGTGCCGTGGGCGCCGTGCTCGGCTGGCTCTTCATCCGACGGGTGCGTGTCGACCCGGGGGGTTCCGACCAGAAGTTCCGCAACGTCGAGCGGGTCTTCGTCGTGCTCAACATCCTGACCGCGTGCGCTGTGGCCTTTGCCCACGGATCGAACGACGTGGCCAACGCGATCGGGCCTCTCGCCGCCGTGGTTCACGTGGCCAACGAGGCCGATGTCAGGAGCCAGTCACCAGTCGCGCTCTGGATGCTGGGCCTCGGCGGGCTGGGAATCGTGCTGGGCCTCGCAACCTGGGGCTACCGCGTCATGGAGACGATCGGCACCAAGATCACCCAGCTCACTCCGAGCCGCGGCTTTGCGGCCCAGCTGTCAGCGGCCACCACGATTGCCTTTGCGTCCCAGCTCGGGATTCCGGTATCCACGTCCCACATCCTGGTCGGCTCGGTGCTGGGCGTCGGGCTGGCCCGCGGCATCGGCGCCCTCGATCTGCGCGTCGTGGGCAAGATCGTCATCTCCTGGGTCGCGACCCTGCCCATCGCGGCGGCGCTCTCGGTCTTCTTCTTCTATTTCTTCAAGGGGCTCCTGAGCTCGTAGGAGGCACCTCCGATGTCCTTCATTGCCAGCCTGTTTGCCCGATCGCCGGTGCGCCCCATGCAGCAGCACATGCGGGCCGCGGTGGCCTGCGCCCGGGAGGTCCTGCCCTTCGTCGAGGCCATGGCCGCGGGAGACACTGCGGCCATGGCGACCTGCCGGGCCGAGATCGTTCGCCTGGAGCACGAGGCGGACTCGATCAAGAACGAGATCCGCAGCCACCTGCCGAAGCGACTCCTGATGGCCGTAGAGCGCCGCGACATGCTGGAGATCCTGGACGCCCAGGACTCGATCGCCGACGTGGCCCAGGACATCGCGGAGCTGGCGGACCTGCGCAGCATGAAGCCGCCCGACGACATGCGCGAGCCGCTCCTCCAGCTGGTGCGCAAGGTGATCGAGACCTGCGAGCAGGCGGAGAAGGTGATCGACGAGCTCGACGAGCTGATCGAGACCGGCTTTGGCGACCGCGAGGTCGCCCGGGTCGAGGCCATGATCGCCGAGCTCAACCGCCTCGAGAGCGACACAGACGCCCAGAGCGAGGGGCTCCTGCGCGTGCTCTTCGCCCAGGAGGATCGCCTGGGGGTCAGCACCGTCTTCTGGTACCAGCTGATCCTCTGGATCGCCGACATGGCCGACTACGCCGAGCGGGTCGGGAACCGCCTGCGGCTGTTGATCGCGACCTAGCCTGCGCTGCGGCTCGTGATCGCGAGCTGATACCCTCTCCGGCCATGGCGGAGGCGACCTCCGAGACCCGACCGCGAGCTCGAGCAACGGGGGCGCTGCCGTGGGAGCTGCGGCTGGGGGAGCAGCTTCCGCTCCCCCCCTTCGTGCTGGGCGCCGCCCTCACGCTCCTGCTCTTTCTGTGTTTCGCGCTCGAGCAAGGGATCCACGGCTTCCCGCTTTGGGCCCCTCCGCCGGGCTCGCGCTTCCCGTACTCCGCCGAGGTCCACGCCGCGGCCATGTCCGCGTTGCTGTTCGGCTACTTCGTGGGCGCCTATGCCTACTCCTACGCGGCCACCCGGGTCGACCTCGAGGAGATCGGCGGTGAGGCGCGGTTCCGCGACATCGTCGGGCCGAGCCGCCGGGCGGGCCTCGTCCTGGTCGTCCTGCTCTGGTTCTGGATGTCCTCCGCGGTCGGCCCGATCGGCACCGGGGATCTCACCAGGCCGGTGCGGGAAGGCACCATCACGCCGCTGGTGGGATTCTTCCTCGCTGCCTGGGTCTTCGGACGGCTTGGCTACTTCACGGTGCGCGGTGCGCGCACGGCGGCGGATGCGGCCGCGGCGTCGGTCGACATCGACATCTGGAACGTGCGACTCCTCGACCGCTTCGGCCGGATCGGGCTGCGGCTCGCGCTCGTCTGGATCGTGGGCGTGACCCTCTTCTCGCTCACGCTGCTCAGCGATCCGAACCCCGAGGACGTTCCCGCCCGTTGGCCGATCATGGTCGCGACCATCTTCCTGGCCGTCCTGTCGCTCCTGCTGCCGGTGCGCGGCGTGCAGCGGCGCGTGCGCACGGTGAAGCGCGCCGAGCTCGACCGCCTGGACGAGGCGCTGCGGCAGCTGCGCCAGGCGCCCTCCGCGCCCGGTCCCGCGGCCGGCCCCGCGCCCGGTCGAATGGCCGATCTGCTCGCCACGCGCGCCTACGTGGCCGACGTGCGCGAGTGGCCCTTCGACGCGCCGACCCTGACGCGCTTCGTGCTCTTCCTGCTGATTCCCCTGGGCTCGTGGCTGGGCGGCGCCTTCGTGGAGCGAGCGCTCGCGGCGGTCCTCGACTGATGGAGACCGAGAGCCGCCACGCGCCCTGGGAGCTGTGGTTGAGTACCGCGCTGCCGCTCCCGTACTTCGGCACCGGTGCCCTCGTGGCCGCGCTGATCCTGGGTCTCCAGCTCGGCTACCACGCGCTCCTGGGCTACCCGATCTGGCTCGACGCCACCGAGCGACCGGCTGCGCCGATCCGCTCGACGATCGTGATGGCGGCCCTGATCGGGTACGTGCTGGCGGCATTCTGGACGACGCGCGATGCCATCTTCCGCGAGCTCGCGGCCTACGCCGGCGAGCGCGAAGACGCGGCCCCGCTTCCGGACTTTACGTTCGGGATCGAGACGATGACCGCCAGCCGGAAGGTCGGGGCGGCTTCGGTCGCGGTCCTGCTGCTGACCGCCGGCGGGGTGCCGTGGCTCGTCGTCCCCGACTGGGATCCGGCGCCTGGCGCCACCGGCGCCTTCGCGTCGATCGCACTCTTTGCGTGGCTCGTGGGCCGCTTCGCCACGTTCACGCTGGTCGCGGCCAGCGAGGCAGCCGGCCCGCGCGCTCCCGACATCCAGGTCGACCTCCTCGACCTGGCGCCCCTCGCCCGCTTCGGCCGCATCGGACTGCGCCTGTCCCTCGGCTGGATCGGCGGAATCTCGATCTTCGTCCTGCTCTCGTTCCTCTTCCCGTTCTTCGGCGAAGGCGGCGGCGCGCTGTTTGGGCTGCTCGTTCCGGCCTTCGGGGCGACCCTGGTGCTGGCCACACTGGCGCTGGTGATCCCCGTGCGGGGCGTCCGCAACCGGATCCGCCAGGCCAAGCAGGCGGCGCTGGCGGAGCTGCGCAGCGGGATCCGCGAGGCACGCGACGCCGCCGTCAAGGGCGACCTCCGCGTGCAGGGCCACCTCTCCGACCTGCTCGCCTACCGGGCCTACGTGGAGAGTCTGCGCGAGTGGCCCTTCGACACCAGCACGTTGGTGCGCTTCGCGCTGTATACGCTGATTCCGGTGGGCTCATGGCTGGGCGGCGCCCTCGTGGAGCGCGTCGTCGACGCGGCGCTCGGTTGAGTCTCCAGGGCGCGGCGCGGCGTCGGCCGGGTCAAGGAGTCGTCGACTGCGCGAGGGTCCAGATCTCGCGGCGGTCGCTGCGGCCCCGAATGGAACCAGTACCAGGGACCTAGGGCGCTTGTGCACGTCGGCATGATGCCCGCAGATGGCCCCACGGGGCCCGCTGCACGCGAATCGTCACCTCCGAGCTGCGGGGTGCAGCCCCGGTCCTGCAC
>JAPUKG010000263.1 GCA_027295775.1 Pseudomonadota bacterium | reverse complement strand
ACGAAGGAGGCGGCCGAATTCCTGGACCCGGCGGAGCGCGTCTTCGGCTCGCACCAGACGCCGCAGGCCGCGCGGCCGCGTGGGGTTCTCGCGCTCCGCGCGCCTTACGAATGCACGAAACTCCGCGTTCCAGAATCCGCGGGCGGTGGCGAGCTGTGCGGGAAAGAAGCCGCTCCCCGCGTTCACCTCCACCACCACCGGTCCGTCGGCGCCGATCGCGACGTCCCAGCCCTGGAAGCGCACGTCCGGGAACAGCGTTGCCCCGCGCAGGACGCAGTCGCGCAGCGCCGCAAAGTCCGGCAACGACCAGCCCACCAGGCGGAGGCCGGTGTGGGGATTGTCGAGGAGCTCTTCCTCGGCCGGACCGAGCCCCCGGATCAGGCGAACCACCTCGCCGGTCTCGGCATCGATGGCGGCGAGAAGGTTGGAATGTCTGCGGAACGTGTCGATTGCGACGCCGGGAGCCGGGATCTTCCACGCCCACTCGAGAATCCGGGGCTTTCCGCGATCGACGATCACGTAGGCGCGAAGGCAACCGAGGCCGTCGCCACAACGCTCGACCACCGCCGGGTGCTGGCGTACCACCTCCTGAAACACGAGACCGTCGCTCGTCCCGGACCCAACGCGTTCGAGGCGCAGCGCGTGGAGCGCGGCCAGGAGCGAATCGATGAAGCCTTCGACGGAGACGCGGTCACCGTCGTACAGCTCGATCCGATCCGTCGCCGCGTCGTAGCGGCACGTGCGTGCGGCACCGCGGCCCTGGCGGCCCCGCAACGGCTTGGCGAAGACGGGATGGTGTTCCGGATCTCGCAGCCACGCCGCGAGCTCGCACCGCGTCGCCGGTCGCGCGGCGCCGGGCACGGGCTCGACGTCGCCGAACACCGCCCGGACGGCGGGCACGCGAAAGCCGGCCTCGGCAAGGATCGACGCGGCGAGCAAGCTTGTCCTCGACCTGATCCCAGAAGTTCCTGTCGATGACGCGGCGATTGATCTCCCGACACCGGCGGTTTCCGATGAAGCGACGCTTCGAGGCCCAATCGTGCCGGTCGTCGTAAAGGCGATAGCGGTAGTAGTCGAGCGCTCCGATGCGAGCCCCGGTCAGTGTCAGGAGCGCGATCTCGACCAGCTGAGCGATGGCGGATTTCCCCGTCTCGGCGCGCGCGGCTCGCAGCGAGTCGACAAGATCGAGGTCGTACTGATTCTCGGATGCCAGTATTGCCCTCCCCGATCCGAGAATTCCCCCCTCCCGGGCGAGTGTCAACCGGCGTTTGAAAAGGGACTTGGCGAATCGATCCCGTGCTTCGGAAACGGCACCGGACCCTGGTGTTACCCTCCCGGCGTGGCCGCGCGCTGCTCGGTCGGCAACGCGCTACACGAAAGAGGGCGATCAGCATGGCGGGACGCAGACGGGGCGGACTCTGGCACCCCGTGCGAGGATGGCTGGGGCGCACCTACCTGCGGCTCGCCGGCTGGCGCATCGAGGGAGAGGTCCCGGGCGAGCCGAAGTACGTGGCGATCGCCGCGCCGCACACGTCCTACTGGGATTTCCCGTACATGATTGCCTTCGGCTTCGCGACCGGCCAGTACATCTCGTTCCTGATGAAGGACTCGCTCTTCGTCGGCCCGCTCGGAATCCTCCTGCGCGGACTCGGCGGAGTTTCGGTCGACCGCTCGCGTCCCGGTGGACTGGTGGAGTCGGTGGTGCACGAGTTCGAGCAACGGGAGGAGCTGATCGTCGTCTTCGCGCCCGAGGGCACGCGCTCGCGCCGCGAGTACTGGAAGAGCGGCTTCTACCACGTGGCACGAGGGGCGGGTGTGCCCGTCGCGCTCGGCTTCCTCGACTACGGGCGCAAGGTGGTTGGCTACGGCCCGCTCTTCTGGCCGAGCGGCGACGGGGACCAGGAGCTTCTGGCGTCGTTCTACGCCGACAAGCGGGGCCGCTACCCGGACCAGGAGACACCGGTGCGCCTGCGCGATCTCTCCGAGTGAGCCTGCCCCCGACGACCTAGCGTCCCGCCGCCCAGGGCAGGTCCGCTTCCGAGCGGGTCAGGAAGTCCTCGACGTCGGCGGCGAGAGGGCCGGGCACCTCGCTGGCGAGGGCGTGACCGGCATCCGGAAAGACGCGCAGCTCGGAGTGCGGGAGCAGCTCGTGGAGACGGGCGACGCCCTCTCCCATGTTGGCGCCGTGGTCGCGGTCGCCCCAGCCCAGCCAGACGGGGCGCCCGATGCGCGGCGCCAGGTCGAAGAGCGAGCGGGCCACCTGGTCGGCAGCCATGCCGAAGTACATGCGCACGAAGCCCGGCGACATCACCTCCTCGTAGTAGGCGAACGTGTCGGTCAGGGCATCGTCGCGGCCGGGCCAGTCCTCGCTGTACCAGTAGCCGGACTGGATGCGCACTACGGGCGCGAAGAGCGCGTACCCGCCCAGGGCGCGCAGCGTCCACGCCCAGACCGGATGGGCGTCCCAGGCACTGCCCGGCGCCCACGCGGCGACACGGTCGAAGCGCTCGGGGAAGCGGTGCGCCAGGCGCAGGGCGAGATTCCCGCCCAGGCTGCCCCCGGCCACGTGGGTGCGGCGGACGCCGAGCTCGTCGAGGAACGCAATCGCAGCGTCCTCGTAGAACGACAGGGTGTAGTCGCGCTCGGGCTTCTCCGAGTAGCCGGTGCCCGGGAAGTCGAAGACGAGAACACGGTGGCTGCGGGACAGCGGCGCGGTCAGCGCGTCGAGCTCCTCGATCCGGGAGGTGTGACCGGGGATCAGGAGCAGGACCGGCGCCTCTCGCGCGCCGACGTCGATGTAGCGGACGCGCAGCAGATCGAACCCCGAGAGCAGCAGGTCGCGCTGGGCATGGGGTGTCGAGTGGGCCGCCTCGGGCCGGGTACGGCCTGGATCCGGCGGAGCCGAGCAGGCGGCCAGCAGTCCGACGGCCAGCGCCAGCACCCGGCGCTGGCGCGATCCCGCCTCCCGACCGATCCGCATCCGCCCGGTGGTATTCCACGCGCGCAGCTCTCGCAAGCCCGCCGAGAGAGCCGGGCTGGAGAGGGACTCAGTCCGAGCGCGGCGACTGGGACTGGGACTGGGATCGGGACCGGGACAGGATCAGGTCCGCCTGACCGCTGGTCGCAACCAGCTGGAAGCGGTGGCCGTCGATCGGCAGCTCCACGGGCCGGGGCGGCTCGAGCTCCGCCTCGAAGCCCTCTCGCTCCAGGACGGCCACGGCGTTGCCGGCCAGCACGTTCAGGAACTCGCCGACCCCGTCGATCACGAGCTCGTCGTCGAGGTCCGCTGGCTCTCCGCCCGAGATTCCCGCGGCCAGCAGCTCGGCGAACTCCCGGTCCGCGGCCAGCACGATGTCCAGGGCGTGGCCGCCGCGCACCGAGATCCCCACTGCGATCCCGTGGGTCGTCGCGGTCGCCTCCGGGTCGTTGGGCGCGATCTTGACGCGGATCTGCGCCACGCGCATGCAGAACCTGGGCAGGAGGTCGATGACCACCCCGGCCAGCCGGCTCGAGGAGAGCCCCGCAGGCAGATCGCGTCCCGACGACTGGTACGGCGCCTGGTCCGCCTTGAAGCCATCCAGGAGAGGTCCCAGTCGATCCTCGGACAGGTGCCCCAGCTGGACCAGCGCCTGGCCCACGCGCAGCCGCCGCGTCTCCTGCAGTCGCACCAGCTCCTCGAGCTGATCCGCCTGCAGCACGCCGAGCTCCACCGCCAGCTCGCCAAAGGGCCGGTCCGTGCGAAGCTGCGCCTTGTTCACGCGCATGGTGTCCGCTTCGGACACCATGCCGGCCTCCACCGCCAGCGTGCCCAGCCTCTTGTTGGTGCGGTTCATCAGGCGGATCGCTTCGCGCAGATGGCCGGGGTCGACCTCGCCACTCTCGAGCAGGAACTGGCCGAAGAACTTGACGCTCACGCCTCGGGCCTCTCTCGGGGGGCTTCGAGCTCGGCTTCGAAGAGCGCCTCGAGCTGGCCCCGATCGATGGGCTTGCCCAGCACCTGGATCGCGCCCAGGCGGAACGCCTCTTCGGCGCGCGAGCTCGCGCCGCCCATCGAGGACAGCATCACCACTCGCAGGTCCTTTGCCTTCGATCGGATCAGGCGCAGGGCGGTGAGCCCATCCATGTCGGGCATCACGATGTCCATGAGCACGAGGTCGGGCTTCACCTCTGCAACCAGGCGAAGCGCGCTGGCTCCGTCCCCTGCGGTGCCCACCAGGGACACGCCCTCGATGTCCGCGATCATGCGCTCCAGGTGCCTGAGGACCGAGCGGCTGTCGTCCACGACCACCACGTCGAGCTTGTCGGACATCGGGCTGTCCTCCCCTGTAGGCCCATCGGCAGGCCGGGCACGGGGGCTTACCGCGGGAGTTGCCCTTGACCCGGCGGCCCGAATCCCCGAATCCTGTGCGGGAAGGGGGACTCGCGTGGGGAAGATGCGGCGGCGGACGCCCGCCCTACCGGTGCGCATGGCGGTCCGGATGGCGGTGCGCATGGCGACGGGGCTGGGGGTGTGGCTGGCGGTGGCCGCGGGCCCCGAGGCCGCCGCGGAGATCGCGTCCGGGGCCCTGGCGGCCGTTCCCGCCGCCCAGCCGGGCGCCCCGCCCCTGCCCGCCGACCTGCGCGGCCGGCTGGCCCGCGAGCTCGCGGCGCGGGGACCCGAGTACGTGCCCCGCACCCGAAACCGCCGATCGGACGGCTCGCCCCGCTTCACCAACCGACTGCTCCTGGAGGCCAGTCCCTACCTCCAGCAGCACGCCCACAACCCGGTGAACTGGTACCCGTGGGGCGACGAGGCCTTCGATGCGGCGCGCCGGCTGGGCCGGCCGGTGCTGGTGAGCATCGGCTACTCCACCTGCCACTGGTGCCACGTGATGGAGGACGAGTCCTTCGACGACCCCGAGCTGGCGCGGCTCCTGAACGAGCACTTCGTGGCGGTGAAGGTCGACCGCGAGACGCGCCCGGACATCGACGCGATCTATATGGCGGCCATCCACGCCATGGGAGAACGCGGCGGTTGGCCCCTCAACGTGTGGGTCACCCCGGACCGGCGGCCGTTCTTTGCAGGGACCTACTTCCCACCCACGGACCGGGGCGGTCGCCCGGGCCTGCGGCGCGTGTTGAACAGCATCCGGGAGCAGTGGGCCACGGAGCCGGCCCGCATCGACGCCATCTCCGTGAGGCTGTCCGAAACCATCCGCAAGAAGCTCGAGGGCAGCGCCGCCGAGGCCACCGCCATCCCCGATCCCCAGCTCCTGCACCGCGCGGCATCACTCGCCGCGTCGCGTATCGACCGGACCTGGGGCGGCGCGTCCGGGCGCATCAAGTTCCCGTCGTCGGTGCCGCTGCGATTCCTGCTCCGCTACCACCGGCGCACCGGAGACGCGGAGGCCCTCACACTGGCGACCCTCACCCTGGAGAAGATGGCGGCGGGCGGCCTCCGGGATCACGTCGGCGGGGGGTTCCACCGCTACTCGACGGACCCCCGCTGGCTCGTGCCCCACTTCGAGAAGATGCTCTACGACAACGCGCTGCTGGTCCTCGTCTACCTGGAGGCCTGGCAGATCACCGGCCGCGACGACTTCCGCCAGGTGGCTCGGAACACGTTGCGCTACGTGCAGCGCGAGATGACTGCGCCGGACGGCGCCTTCTACTCCGCCACCGATGCCGACAGCCCCACTCCCGATGGCCACGGCGAGGAGGGCCTCTTCTTCACCTGGACGCCCGCCGAGCTCGGGGCGGCGCTGGATCCGGCGCAGCTGCGCGCCGTGACGGCCTTCTACGCCGTCGAGGCGGGGGGCAACTTCGAGGGCAGGAGCATCCTGCACACCCCGCGGTCCCTCGGGGCGGTCGCCGCGCAGCTCGGCATCTCGCCCCGGGAGCTGGCGGCAACCCTGGCGCAGGCGCGCAAGCGGCTCTACGCGGTGCGCGCGGAGCGCCCGCCACCCCTTCGCGACGAGAAGATCCTGGTGGCGTGGAACGGCCTGATGATCTCGGCCTTCGCGCGCGCGGGCTTCGCCCTGGGCGACCCGGAGCTCACGGGATCGGCTCGGCGGGCGGCCGAGTTCGTGCTGGCGAAGAGCTGGGACGGGCAGCGGTTGTCGCGCGTCTACCAGGACGGGCGCGCCGCGGGGCCGGCCTTCCTGGAGGACTACTCGTTCGCGATCGCCGGGCTCCTCGATCTCTACGAGTCCGATCCGTCGCCGCGCTGGCTTCGCTCGGCGATCGAGCTCCAGGCCGTCCTGGATCGCCACTACGCCGACCACGCCGGCGGCGGCTACTTCAAGACCGCAGACGATCACGAGCGCCTGCTGGCGCGGGAGAAGCCGAGCTCCGACGGCGCGGTCCCGGCGGGCAGCTCGGTCGCGGCGCTCAACCTGCTGCGCCTCCACGACTGGACTGCGAACCCCGCCTACCTCGAGAGCGCCTCGCTGGTCTTCTCGGCCCTGGCCTCCGCCCTGGAACGGAATCCGCTCGGCCTCTCGGAGCTGCTCCTCGCCCTCGACTACCAGCTGGACAAGGCCAAGGAGATCGTGCTGGTGCGCCCGGACGCGGGCGCCGAGAAGGAGGTGGAGGCCATGCTGGCGCAGTTGCGCTCCGCCTTCGTCCCCAACCGGGTCCTCTCGGTGGTGGCCGAGGGGGCGGACCTGGAGGCGCACGCGTCGGTGGTGCCCCTGGTGACCGGAAAGGTGGCGCGAGCCGGACGCGTCACGGCCTACGTGTGCGTGAACCGCGTCTGCGACTACCCGACGGAGAAGCCCGAAGTCTTCGCGCAGCAGTTGGGTCGGGTCGATCCCCTCGAGTAGAGTGGTTTCGAAGGAGACCCGGATGAAGCGCGACGCCGCCCATATCCCCCACGCCGAGACCGGAAGCTATCCCCTGCGCGCCGGAAACGACGTCCGCCCCCTGGTAGACGGAGAGCCGGCGTTCCGCCGCATCTGCGAGGCCGTCGAAGCCGCGCGCGAGCGCGTCTGGGTGACCGTGGCGTTCCTCCAGCGCGAGGTCCAGATGCCCGACGGCCGGGGCAGCTTCTTCGACGTGCTCGACCGGGCACAGCAGCGCGGCATCGATGTGCGCGTGATCTTCTGGCGCTCGCCCGAGCAGGAGGAGGAGCAGCCGGGGGTGCACTTCTCGGGCACCGGCGAGGAGCGACGCTGGCTCGACGATCGCGGCTCGCGCTTCCGGGCGCGCTGGGACACCCTGCCGGACTTCTCCTGCCACCATCAGAAGAGCTGGATCGTGGACGCGGGCGAGCTCGACGAGGTCGCCTTCGTCGGCGGCATCAATCTGAGCCCCGCCTCGGTGGTGGCGCCGGGACACGCGCCGCGCGAGGGCGGTGACGTCCACGACGTCTACGTGCAGGTGCGCGGTCCGGCGGCGAGCGATGTCCATCACAATTTCGTGCAGCGCTGGAACGAGGCCAGCGAACGCGAGAAGCCCGACGGTGTGTGGCCGCCCGACGACGACGGAGGCGATCTCGCCTTTCCGGAGCGCGCCTCCGCCGAGGTGGGCGAGGTCCCCGTCCAGATCACGCGCACCGTGCTCCGGGACCGCTACCGCGACACCACCCCGACGCCAGGGGGCGTGCCCTTCCCCATCCGTGACGGCGAGCAGTCGGTGCACGAGCAGTACCACGCCGCCATCGACGGGGCGCAGCGCTCGGTCTACATCGAGGACCAGGCGATCGGGTCACCGGGGATCATCGCCGTGCTGGACGAGGCCCTCTCCCGGGGCGTCGAGATCGTGTTCCTGGTCCCGGTGAATGCCCACCCCGCGTTCGTGCGGGCCCGCAAGAACGAGAAGCTCGCCCCGTTCTTCGAGATGCTCCACGGTCTGGGCCGCTTCGACCACTTCTCCCTGGTGGGGATCGCCAACAATCACGGACCGGGCCGCTACCACGACGTCTACGTCCACGCGAAGATCGCCCTGGTGGACGATGCCTGGGCCACGATCGGTTCCACCAACGTGGCGGACCGCTCCTTCCATTCCGACACGGAGCTGAACGCGTCGTTCTGGCACGCCGAAACGGTTCGCAGCCTGCGCGTCGAGCTCTTTCGCGAGCACCTGGGCGTCGACACGGCCGCCCTCGACGACCTGGCCGCCCTCCGCCTCTATCGGGAGCGGGCTCGCGAAAACGCGATGCTCCGCGGACGGGGCGAACCCCTGCGCGGCCTCGCCTTCGAGCTCGATCCCGTGACCTACGGACTCTAGGACGCCGGGGACCGGCAGTCCGGCTCAAACGCAGTCGTTCGTGTTTCCCACGCAGAACGGCAGCTCGTTGCTGAGCAGCGCGCCCCGGTTCTGGACCTGGAGCAGATAGGTCCCGGCGCTGGGCCGCGAGTCGAGGTCGATGTCGATCTCGATGTCGCCGTCGGAGTTGCCGTCGTCGCAGAAGAAGCCCACCACGCCCTCGGCGCAGGTCAGGGTCCCGGCCACGAAGACGCCGTCCAGGAGCAGGAGGGCGTCGCTGCGCACGTCGATTCCCGTCACGGTGAAGGCCGGCGGGTCCGCGGACCCGTTGGCGGAGATGCGCGGGAGCGGCGGGTCGCCCGTGGTGCCACTTCCTGTGCCGAGCTGCGCCAGCAGCGGCATCGGATGGGTCGCCAGGCCGACGTTCTTGCGCAGATGGCCCGTCAGCGTCATGACCGACGTGCCGGCCTGCGCCTCGGCGACCATCTGGGCGTGGGTGAGCTGAAGGTTGTTGTTGCCCAGATAGACCGCGGGCCCGCCCAGGTACGAGAGCGTGGTCAGCCCCCCGTTGCGTCTGCCCACGGCGCGCACGTTGACGAAGCCACTCTGGTCCGCGAGCTCGAGCGCGGACATCAGCGTCTCGGTGTCGGCGAGGTTGCCCCCGGTGGTCGTGGTCAGGTTCAGCGTCACCTGTCGGCCCTGGGAGCCCGAGAAGCCGGTGCTGGCCTCCTCGAACATCTGGAAGGTGTCGATTGGCCGCGTGCCGTAAACGAGCTCGAAGAGCATGAACGCGGCCCCGAAGCTCGTGATCTCCTCGAAGCCCTCGTTCGGATCCCACTGGATCGCGGGCTCGAGGGGCGGAAGGATCAGGCCCGGGATGAAGAAGCTGAAGTCGGCTCCGGCGTTGGCCAGGACGAGGATCTCCTCGGTCGTCGTGATGCCCAGGGAGAAGTGGATGAAGCGGTCGGTCATGCCGCGCATGGTGGGCGCGTCGAACCCGTTCAAGGTCGAGGAGTTCGTCCCGGCACCGAGCGGCAGATCGTGGCAGCCGGCCGTGGAGTCCGCGCAGGTGTCCGGGTCGTTGCCGCCACCGAGGACCGAGCTATCGCCCTGGTCCATGAAGAAATCCCGGAAGCCGTCGAGCGCCGAGGCCGAGACGACGTCGTTCATTGACCGCATCCGCGCCGGCGGGTAGCTGACGTTCGCCAGGAAGATGGCCATGTCGTCGATCTCCTGGGCAGAGAGTTCGTTGCCGCCGGACGGACAGCCGGCGGGATTTGCCACGGCGTCCGGGTCGCACATCACTCCCGAGAGAGACGCGTCCACGAGGTCGAGGAAGCAGTCGTGATCGCCGTCCGCATCGCCGAGGGTGCAGTCGGTCCCGCCGGCGCCGCCGAAGCCGACCGACCCGTTGCCGCCGCCGAAGGGGTCGCCGAGCGATCCGTCCCAGTGCAGCGGGAGGGTATTCTTGAGGCCGCGGATCGGCATGGTGGTGCGGGCCTCGTCGTGGCCGTTGCACGCGCCGAACGAGCAGGCACCGCCGATCCGCCACAGCAGCTGGTCCGTGTTGCCGTCGGGATGGCAGCTTCCGCAGGAGAACGTCCCGCTGGTCGAGGCGAAGGCGTTGTTGAAGGCATTGCGGCCCAGGCGCACGGCATCGGGTGTGGGGTCGCTGCCCACCGGGATCTTGGTCACCTCGGACAGGCTCGACGGGTCGGAGACGTCGATGACCGAGACGGTGTTCTCGAGGGTGTTGAGCACATAGGCAGTCTCCGGCGCGCCGGCTCCGTCCGAGGCGAGGGCCAGGCCGCGAGGATTCTGGAGACCGGCGTCGGGGCCCGTGCCCAAGTCCAGGATGTCCAGGACCGCGCCCGTGGACGCATTCATGGTGAAGACCCGGCTCGTCCCCATGGCGGTCAGCACCAGGGTGGTGTCGTCGTCGCTCACGGTGATGCCGTAGGGCGTGGCCAGCTCGTCGCCCGCAGTCGGGTAGGTCGGCGGTGCCGGCTCGAGCTCCCACACCGTCGGAGCGCCGCAGCTCCCGCCACCGCATGCAATGCTCCCCACTTGATTCAGGAACATGCGGTTGTCGAGATCGATCAGGTTCGTGCCGTCGTCCCCGTTCTCCTGGTTCCGGGCGTCGGCCATGGCGATGAAGGCCTGGCCCGTGGAGTCCACGGCGATTCCGTAGAGCAGGGTGCTGATCCCGCTCACGTCGTCGAGCTCGGCGCCGGTTCCCGTGTCGTAGAGGAAGAGGTCGCGGTCGGGAACGTCGGGATCGATCACGATGTTCTTGGTGATGCCGGGGATGTTCGGGTCCGTGGCGAAGGTCAAGATCGAGTCGAGCCCGATGGTGCACTGATTTCCGTCGTTCGGAGCGCCTTGTCCCGTGCCCGTCGGATAGGCCGCGCTGTTGATGAAAGTGCACATCGAGATCTCGCTCTGGTTGCCCGACTCGAAGGCCAGGACGTAGAGCTGGCTGCCCTCGACCGCGATCGCCCGCGGGTCCTGAGCCCGGACGTCGATATGCCCCGTCACGGCGTAGGTCGCGGTGTCGATGATGGCGATCCGGTTGGTGGAGGAGAGGGC
>JAPUKG010000262.1 GCA_027295775.1 Pseudomonadota bacterium | reverse complement strand
CTGACCCACCGCTACGTCCACCACCACCGCATTCACGACCTGCCCCGCGAGGCCTTCGTGAACGAGGTGGTCGAGCTCCTGCGCGCCTATCTGGCGAGCGCCGACTCCATGCGGTCGAGCAGCTGAGCCAGGATCGACACCGACGTGGCGAAGTTGAGCCGCGCGTAGCCCTCGCAGTCCGAACCGAACAGGCGCCCGTCGCTGAGGGCCAGCTTCGCATGCTCGTAGAAGAACCGCGCCGGGGAGCCGGGCAGGTCGAGGGCGGTGAAATCGAGCCAGGCCAGGAAGGTCGCCTGCGGCGGGTGGAACACGACACCGGGGAAGCGCGCGGCGAGCTCGCGGGCGAGGGTGGCGCGGTTGGCGTCCAGGTGGGCGACCACGCGGTCGAGCCAGGGCTGCGAGTGGCGCCAGGCGGCGATGGTGGCGTAGAGACCCAGCAGTCCGATCCCGCCGCCCGCGTGGCGCGGAAGCGCCGCGAGGTAGCGTTGGCGCAGCTCCCGGCTCCCGAAGTGGGCGATCGCGCAGCGCAGCCCGGGAATGTTGAACGCCTTGGTGGCGGAGGTGAGGGTGACCGTCCGCGCCGCGACCTCGGGGCCCAGGCTGGCGAACGGGATGAACTCGTGTCCCGGGAAGACGAGGTCGCTGTGGATCTCGTCGCTGACGACCACCCAGTCGCGCGCGCCGGCGAGCTCGGCGATGCGCTCGAGCTCGCTCCGGGAGAAGACGCGGCCGGTCGGGTTGTGCGGGTTGCAGAACAGCAGGATGCGGGCGTCGGCGCCGCCGAGCCCGTCGAAGTCGATCTCGAAGCCGTCGTCGCCCGCCACCAGCCGGTTCTCCACCAGCCTTCGCCCTGTGTCCCGCACGGCGCCGAGGAAGGGCGGATAGATCGGGGTCTGCACGATCACGCCCTGGCCGGGCTCGGAGTAGGCCGAGAGCGACCAGACGATGCCCTGCACGATGTCCGTGATGACCTGGATGTCGCCCGGACTCACGTGCCAGCCGACCCGGTCCGCCATGCGCTCGGCGAAGGCCTCGCGGATCCCGGTCTCGTGGGGCGCGATCGGGTAGCCCACGTCGTCCCGGTCTACGGCGCGCTGGAGCACGCGGCGGATCGGCTCGGCCAGGGGGTAGTCCATCTCCGCCACCCAGGCGGGCAGGATCTCGCTGGGATACTGCTCCCACTTCTCGCTCTTGCGGCTCTTCAAGACGTCGAGGGACAGGTCGTCCAGGTCCACGGGCGGGTTGCGCATGGCGTCCTCGGCGCCGCGCAGGGTGGCGGCCAGCTCGTCGGGGCTCCATGTCGCCGCGCCGGCGAAGGCGGCCTTCTCGAGGTAGCCGGCGAGGTCCCGCGCGAGCTCGGCCACGGTCCAGGCCACGTTGTCCGCCAGCGGGTCGAGGGCGGTGAGCTCGCCGCGTCCGCTGGGATCGACGTGGAAGTGGGGTCGTTCGTCGAAGCAGTCGAAGCGCAGGAGCTCCCGACTGGAATCGATCTGGTGCACGCGCAGGGTGGGGCCGCCGCCGGCGCCCGCGCGCCGGTGCTCGACATGGAACCGCAGGGCGCCCAGGCTTCCTTCCCACATGACGGGCAGTGTAGCCTCGGTCTGCACAGGAGGAGAGCATGGCGAAGAGGGCTGCGACGGCACCGATGGCAGCGATGGATCTGGGCTCGGGATCGCTGGCGAACCTGGCGCGGCTGCGCGACTACCGGAGCCAGCGGCTGTCGTCCTGGGATCGCTCCGGCGGCAACGCGGACTGCATCCTGATCGAGCCCGGCCAGACCGCGGTGCTGGGCGAGATCGAGGGCGCGGGCTGCGTCAAGCACATCTGGGTCACGATGATGTCGTTCCCGGACGAGCCCCACGAGCGGTGCACCACCGTCCTGCGCATGTTCTGGGACGGGGAGGCGAGCCCCAGCGTCGAGGTTCCCCTGGGCGATTTCTTCGGCATCGGCTTCGGCCTGCGCCGCAACTTCGTGTCGCTGCCGCTCCAGGGGAGTCCGCAGGACGGCAAGAGCATGAACTGCTGGTTCCCCATGCCGTTTGCCGGTGGCGCGCGCTTCGAGGTGGAGAACCAGGGCCAGCAGCGACGGATCTTCTACTTCTACATCGACTATGAGGAGCACCGCGCCGCGGATCCCGAGCTCGGCCGCTTCCACGCCGTCTGGAACCGCCGAAATCCCACCGCCGGAACCGCCGCGCGAGACGGCTATACCCGCGCCGACTACCGCTACACGGACCAGCGGCCCGTGGGCGCCGGGTTTGGCCTGGGCGGACCGTGGGCGGTGCCCAATCTGAGCGGCGACGAGAACTACGTGATCCTCGAGGCCGAGGGCCGCGGCCACTATGTGGGCTGCAATCTCAACATCGACGTCTTCGAGCGGCAGCTGAACGACTGGTATGGCGAGGGCGACGACATGATCTTCATCGATGGCGAGCCCTGGCCGCCGCGTCTGCACGGGACCGGCACCGAGGACTACTTCAACACCGCCTTCTGTCCCGCCCAGGAGTACAGCGCGCCCTATCACGGGATCACCGTCTACAGCGGCGACCCCGCCTGGCCCTGGGGCGGCAAGAACTCCAGGTACCGCTTCCACATCGAGGATCCGATCGCCTTCGAGAAGTCGATCCGGGTGACCATCGAGACCGGCCACAACAACGCGCTCGCCAACGACTACTCGAGCACGGCCTACTGGTACCAGCGCGGGCGGACCGCACCGCTCCCGGCGCTGGCGCCAGTGGAGGCGCGTCTTCCGCGGCCGGATCCCCCGGAGCTACGCCACGGTGCGGGTGTCTGACCGTCACGCCTCCCGAGGCGTCACTCCTGCGGCGCGTTCCGCCCCGGGTTCGGCGGCCGGTCCAGGCGCTGCATCGTCTCCGGGTCGTAGAGCGGCCCCGAGCCGTAGTAGGGCGCGATCCGGTTGATGAGCTCCATGGCCGGCTGCACCCGCTCGGCCATCCACACACCGGTCATCAGCCGACGGCCCTCGACGTCGGCGTCGTTGAGCAGCATGCCGATCCGACGCGCGGTCCCCTGCGTCTCCTCGAGCCCTCCGCCGCCGTTCACGGTGGCTGCGAGCGAGCCGGTGGACCGATCCAGGTCGCGCAGGATCTGGTCCATGCGCTTGGACGCGCGTCGATTGGGGTTCTCGGGATTCCGGAAGGCGGGGTCCTTCCGCCAGGCGCGCCGCACGGCCCGCACGGACTGCGAAAGCTCGGTCGTGAGCTCCGTCATTTCCTGCTGGTCCCACGGCTTGCGATCGTCCGCGTCTGCCGCGGCCTCGTGGTGCTCCGCCAGAGCCGGTGGCGCCACCAACAGCAGCGTACACACCAGACCGAGCAGGCTTCCGCTCTTGAGGGTTCGCATCGATGGCTCCTCCTTCGTTCTCCGTCCGCCGCGGCGGCCCTCGAGTCTATTCGACCCCGCCCAGGCCGACAGGCTCAGAAGCCGAGGTTGAGACCGACCAGGAGGCCGTGCTGCATGACGTCGTAGACGAAGCTCTCGCTGGAGTAGTCGACGCCGAGGAATCGGTACGCGCCCGTGAGGCCGACGTGGTCGTTGAACATGTAGGTGACCCCGGCCTCGACCTGCCAGGTCAGGTCGGAATCTCCCGCGCCGACGTCGGCGGCGGCCGCCACTCGCCAGCTGTCCGTGATGGAGTAGCGAAGCCGCGTGCCGACCACGGCGTCCGCCCAGGTCTCACTCGCCCTGCCCAAGAGGGGCGGAATGGGGCCGATGGCCTGGAGGGCGACGCCCGTGTTGACGTGCCACCAGCGCGCGGCCAGGTATACGTCCCACGCGAAGCTCGTCTTGAGGGGTAGCTCGTACCCGACCCCCACCGTTCCGTAGGCGAACTCGCTCTCGATGTCCGCCCTCGTGAAGATCGGGAGGCCGGGCACCACGTCGTCCTTCAGCCGGATCCAGAAATTGTCGGAGAGGAGGTGCCAGCGCCGGAATCGAATGTCGACGGTGCCTGCGAACCCGGTATCCAGATTGTCCTTCACGTTGTTGAAGGTCGCGGACACCGGAATCGTTCCGACCCGCGGGATGCCGACCTCGCCGTCCAGGCTCGCGACCCACAGGTAGGGCACGATCTCGACCGACCACTGTTTGCCCTTCTTCTCCTGATCGGCCAGGGCGGGTCCCGTGGCCCAGTCCCACTGGGCCTGGGCCGGCGTGGCAACCAACAGGCTCACGATCATCCAGCCCGCGAGCGTCGCAGAATCTCGGCGTCGTCGTTCCTTCATGGTCCACCCATACGGGCGCTCAGCGCCCGTAGTTGAAGAAGGGGAAAACTGGCAGGAAGCCCTTCTCGTTGAAGTTCAGCAGTCCGATCTGGAGGCCGTGCATCTCCCGGGCGCGGTTCACGAGCGCGATCTGGAAGCCCTGCCAGACCGTGGCGTCGGACAGCCCCACCGCGATCTGTCCGCCTGAGCCTCGGCCGGCACGGGAAGCGATCCCGGAGAGCTGCAGTCCCCGAAGCTCGCCCTCGACGTAGCTCGCGAAGAGGCCGATCTGGATCCCGGCGCCGTCGCCGTCGACGTCGTTGGCCGCGGCGATCTGGAGGCCCCGCAGCGATCCAAGCGTGCGGGTGGCCCCCGCAGAGACGTCCAGACCCGATACATCGCGATTGGCGCCGCGGAGGACGCTGAACCGCAGGCCCTCGACCGAGGTGTCCTCGGACACCACCTGCACGGGATCCAGGAGCGCGAGCTGGACCGTCGCGGAGGCCGTGGGCGGCTCGGCGCGGGCCACCGCACTCGCGAGCGTTGCGGCGATGAACAGGACCGCAGCGATCACGTGAGCGCTTCGTTCGATCATCCCGTTCGCTCCAACAGTCGACCCTCGGCTGCAAGGAATCGCTGCTTCAGGTTCCCGTTAATTCTCACTGCTTGGGTGATCTTTCTTGGCGTCCTGACGCATGAAAAAGGCCAGCGCCACGATTACTAGGGTGATGCCCCCGCCGTAGCTCAGGAGCATGGCCGGCTCGTCCGCGCCGGCCGCCTGGCCGAGGAACGCCACGGCCAGGGCGGCCACGATGACGCCGATGATCTTGTGGCGGCCTTCGCAGAGAAGTCGGCCGCGCGGACGAGCGCCACCCCCGACGAGACGATGCGGCCCACACCCATGAGCACGACCCCCGCCGTGAGGAGCACGCATCCGATGACGGGGATGACCAGGAGAAAGCGGCAGGCCGCGAGGAAGCGGGTCATCTTCTACCTCCGCTCAGCGTCGATCGAGTCGTTCATGGTCGTACGCCGCGGCGGCGTGGATCCGGTTCCCGTTCGGAGCCGGCACGGGGGGAGCGTCTTCGGCAACCATCGCATTCTACACCCTCCGCCGGCGAGCAGATCGCCGCGTGAACCATCTAGGCCTTGTGTCGTAGTCGGATACCTACGCCATCGCTTCAGATTGGAACGGCCGCGGCGAGAGGAGCGGCTCGATCAGCACCGACGGCCGGTTCCTGCGCGTCTTGTCCCAATTCAATCGCGGGAAATGCGATAGTGGCTTGCGATCGTGCATAGGCGGAGCCTCTTGCGCCCGCTGCCAGATGGAGGCGAGCCATGAGGCAGAAGGCCCTGGACAGGGTTCCCATTCTGGATTGAGCAGGACGATGGCGCGCGCAGCACTGACGCGGTGGGTGAGCCCC
>JAPUKG010000261.1 GCA_027295775.1 Pseudomonadota bacterium | reverse complement strand
ACCATGCACGTTCGGTTCGGGCGACTCGAGCTTCTTCTGAGCCTGCTGCTTAGCAGGGCGGGAGAGAGTTAGCGCCACAGCGAACGAGCCCAACGCGAAAACCCTCTCCCGCCGAGCCGGCTGGAGAGGGTTTCGTGCTTCTGGGCGACGCGACTCCGGCCCCTCGGTGAAGAGGCAAAGGAGACGTCATGTCGGAGCGAGTCCGCATCTTCGATACCACCCTGCGCGACGGGGAGCAGTCCGCCGGGGTGTGCTTCCAGCCCGAAGACAAGGTAGAGATCGCGTCGCTCCTGGCCGAGATGGGAGTGGACGTGATCGAGGCCGGTTTCCCCGCCTCCTCGGCCGGCGAGCGCCGGGCCGTGGCCCAGGTCGCGCGGTCGGTGCGCGGCACGGTGATCTGCGGCCTGGCCCGCGCCGTTCTCGACGACGTGGAGGCGGCGGCGGAGGCCCTGGCCGACGCGGAGGCGCCGCGCATCCACGTCTTCGTCAACGCGAGCGACATGCAGATCGACCGCCAGCTGCGCAAGTCGCGGCGCGACGTGGTGGGCATGGTCGACGCCGCGGTTCGCCGGGCTCGACGCGCCACAGACGATGTCGAGTTCAGCCCCATGGACGCCACCCGGGCGGATCCGGAGTTCCTCGCCGAGGTGGTGCGCACTGCCCTCGCCGCGGGCGCGACGACCATCAACATCCCGGACACCGTCGGCTACATCCTGCCGGTGAAGCTCGAGCAGCTGTTTCGCGATCTCCGTCGCCGGGTCCCGGAGGTCGAGGGCGCGGTGCTCTCCTTCCACGGCCAGGACGACCTGGGCCTGGCCACAGCCAACGCGGTGGCTGCGGTGGGCGCCGGTGCTCGCCAGATCGAGGTCGCCGTGAACGGCATCGGCGAACGCGCCGGCAACACCGCCTTCGAGGAGGTCGTGATGGCACTGCGCATCCACGGCGAGGCGCTGGGCGTGCACACCGGTGTCGATCCAGAGGGCATCTACCGCGTCTCGCGTTGCGTCGAGGATCGGAGCGGCATGCCCGTGCCGCCCAACAAGCCCATCGTGGGGCGCAACGCCTTCCGCCACGCTTCGGGCATTCACCAGGACGGCGTCCTCAAGTGGCGAGAGACCTACGAGCTGATCGATCCCAAAACGATCGGCCACCCGACAGGCACCGAGATCGTGCTGGGCAAGCTCTCGGGCCGGGCCGGCTTCGCCGAGCGCGCCCGGCAGCTGGGCTTTGCCCTCGACGAAGCCGGCCTGGACCGCGCCTTCGTTCGCTTCCAGAGCGTCGCCGAGACACAGCGGGCTGTCGGGGACGAGGAGGTGATGGCGATCTGCCGGGGGGCCGCCGCTTGAGGCTGCAGGTCGAGCCCGGCGAGCCGAGTCGCTATAGGTCAGCGGCGGCGAGGGGCGGCGCGACCTGCACGTAGGCGTCGTAGCGGTCGCGGATGGCGCGGACGTAATGGACGGGCTCGGAGCCGCGGGCGAAGCCGAAGCGGGTGCGCGAGTGCACCGCGGGGTCTTCTTTCAAGAGCATCGCCTGCTCCACGTGGCCGAACCACTGGTCCGGGTCCCAGCCGCGTTGGCGGGCGATGCGCCGGGCGTCGCGGACGTGGCCGTAGCCCACGTTGTAGGAGGCGAGGGTGAGCCATCTGCGGTCGGCTTCCGACGGGCCCGGCGGGAGGCGGTTGCGCAGCCAGGCCATGTACGCCACGCCGGCGTGGACCCCCGTCCTGGGGTCGTCCAGCCTCTGGAACCCGAACTCGCTCCCGGTGCGCGGCAACACCTGGAGGAGTCCTCGGGCGCCGGCGAAGGAGCGGGCGTCCGGGTCGAAGCGGCTCTCCTGGTGCATCTGCGCCACGATCAGGCGCCAGTCGAAAGCGTATTGCCGGGCGTACTCGCGGGCAAGGTCGTCATAGTCCGAGATCTGTCCCGCCCGCGTGACCCGCAGCGCGGCGCGCCGGCGCACCTTGCGCGCGTTCCGAAAGTACTTCTCGAGGGTGACGTTGTAGAAGAGGCCGCGGTACTCGCGCCGGAAGAAGTCGTCGATGGCGGCCAGGAGCTCGCGGTTGCTCGGGCGCACCGCCCAGCCGTGGGAGATCCGGTCTCCCAGCTGGAATGCCTTGCGGATGTCGTCCCGCCAGGCCAGCTCCACGTCGACGATGTGGCTGTCGGCGACGGTCGCGTCGTAACGGCCGTCGGCCACGCGCGCAATGATCTGCTCGGTCTCGAGTCCTTCGGGCGCCGCCACCAGGTGGAAGCTGGCCCCGGCTTCCCGCAGCTTGGTGAGGGTGGGCCAGTACGAGCTGCTGCGCCGCACGACCACCTCGCGCCCGTCGAGGTCGGCCAGCTCCGACACGTTCTCCTCGTCCGCGCGCACTACCACGGTTTCGACTGCGCCGAGGTAGTTGCGGGAGAATGCGACGCGCAGCTCCTTCTCCCGGTCGTTCGAAGCGGTGAGGGCCGCGGCGACCACGTCGCCCCGGCCCTCGCGAAGCCAGTTGACCAGCTCGTCGCGGCTGGGCGGCACCACCATCTCCAGGCGGAGACCCAGCCGCTCCGCGAACTCGCGGGCCAGGTCGTACTCGAATCCCACGAGCTCACCGCGCCAGATGAAGTAGGTCGTCGCACTGTTGCGGGTGAGGACGCGCAGCACGCC
>JAPUKG010000260.1 GCA_027295775.1 Pseudomonadota bacterium | reverse complement strand
GACCCGTCCGATGTCGGTCTCGTAGATCTCGGCGACCGCGAACATCTCATCGGTGCGCCCGATCTCCAGCACGCCCAGGTCCCCGACCCGTTCGCCGGCGCGCGCGTGCACCTCGATCACGCGGCCCGAGATCGGTGCGCGGACGACCTGTAGCTCGAGCTGCGCCCGGGCCGCCTCGAGCACGGCGCGGGCCGCCCGCACCCCTGCCTCGGCGTCGTCCCGGCGTGCCTTGGCACCGGCGCGGCCGGTGCTGAGCTGTTTGGCGCGGGCCAGCTCCTGCTCGGCCAGCGCCAGCTCGGCCTCACGCTGCCGTATCAGCGCGAGTCGCAGCGGGTAGCGGTCCAACCGGGCCAGGGACTGACCGGCCTCGACCCGGTCCCCTTCCTCGACCGAGAGCTCGACGATCACGGCCACCAGTTCGGATGGGCCCGCCACTCGGATCGGGCCGCCACGCGGCTCGAGCCGCCCGAGGGCGGTGATCCGGTCCCCTCTCTGCCCGGGATCGGCCGACCCCGGCCACCCGATCGGGCCGGAGAGCAGCACCAGGCCAAGGGTCGCCAACACACGCATCGCGCTCATGGGTCCGCCTCCGCCCCCTTTTACACCGATCCGCGTGTCTAGGTAAAGTGCCCTCTCAGCGCTCCACACTGGTAGGCTGGCAGGCGCTGCCAGGATGACCCGATTGCCCGCACACAGCCCCCGAGCCGCAGGATTTCTCGCGGTCCTGGCCTCGATCCTGGCCGGAGCTGTGTCCGGGGCGGGCGAGCGGCCGTCGACTGCCGCCGAGATCCTGGCGGCCCAGACCCCCGAGCTGCGGGCCCGCCTTCAGGAGGAGGGGATGGTCATGCTCCAGGAGTTCGGCGCGGGCGGAGAGGTCTACGGCGGCATGATCCACGCCCTCGTGATGTTCGAGCGTCCCCGCAACGAGGTGCTGCGGATGCTGATCCAGAGCCCCCGCCAGACCGAGTTCCGGCCGGAGCTGCGGCGCGCGGACCTCATCGAGGAGTACGCTTCCGGACACGTCGTCCACTACGAGATGCGGATGATGTTCATGAAGGTCGAGTACCGCGCGCGGCACGGCTGGGACTTCGAGGCCGGGCATGTGTGGTGGAGCTTGGATCCGGAGGTGGACAACGACATGGCGGTTCTCGAGGGCCGCTGGGAGCTGTTTGCCCATGGGCCCGAGCGGACCCTGGCCCGCTTCGGCACGAGGATCGACGTGGGCGCGGCGCTGCCCGCATTTCTCCAGGATTTCGCGACCCGAAAGAAGCTGCCGGAGGCGATGCACAACATCCGGCTCTGGATCGAGTCGGGCGGGACCTTCCGACCATGAGCACTGAGCCGCAACCGACCGCGATGACGAGCTTCCCGCAACGCATGCTGCGCGCATCGATGCTCGATGCCGAGGTCTACGAGGAGGTCGAGGCGGACCGCGGCGCTACGCTTCAGGCGGCCTGTGTCGTCGTGCTCGCCTCGGCGGCCGCCGGGGTGGGAGCGCTCGAGAACCACGGCGTGGCCGGCATCCTGTGGTACACGGTGGCGGCGCTCGCGGGCTGGTACATCTGGGCCCTGGTCGCGTGTGAGATCGGCACACGGCTGCTTCCCGGGCCCGAGACCGTCTCCGACCACGGCGAGCTGCTGCGCACGATCGGTTTCTCGAGTGCGCCGGGCATCCTCCGGATCTTCGCGCTGGTCACACCGATCGCTGGCTTCGTGTTCGTGCTCAGCACACTCTGGATGCTGGTCGCGATGGTGGTGGCTGTGCGCCAGGCCCTCGACTACGACAGCACGCTGCGCGCGATCGCCGTCTGCGCAATCGGGTTTCCGGTCTACGCGATCATTCTCGGTATCACGCTGCTGCTGATGGGCCCCTGGCCGATTTAGGAAGTTGTGCCCGAGCTCAAGCCAGGGTCTTGAACTGCTGCAGTTCGCCTGTAACTTCCGACATCGGTGACCGCGTACACCCTCGGCGACGCAGCCCGCATCTGTGGTGTCTCGCGTCGGCGACTGCGTTACTGGGAACGCACCGCCGTGCTGGAGCCGTTGCCCGCGAGCGTTGGATCGGACCAACAAACCGCGTTCGACTTTCGCGGTCTCGTGTCGGTGCGCACGATCCTGGGCTTGATCGAGCGGGGGGTACCGCTGCAACGCATCCGCTCGAGTCTCGCGGCGGTGCGCGAGCGCATTCCGGAGTGCGAGCCGTTGCCGTCCCTGCGTCCCTGGGGCGAGCGAGGCGGGGTGGTGGTGCGGCACGAGGGCGTGTTGATGGAGCCGGATGGCCAGCTCGTGCTCGAGTGGTCCTCGGAGGCGGGCGTCGAGCGACTGACGGACGGCCGCGGGGGTGAGCGCGGGCGCCAGCTGGCGTTGGAGTGGTTCGAGCGGGGCTGCGAGCTCGACACGGAGAAGGAGACCTACGAGCAGGCGGCCGAGGCCTATCGGCGCGCGATCGACGCAGACCCGGAGTTCGCCGATGCGCACTGCAACCTGGGCTCGGTCTACTTCAACCGGGGTCGGCGCGATCTGGCCAGGGACTGCTTCGAGCGCGCGGTGGCGATCCAGTCAGGACACGTGGAGGCGAACCTCAATCACGGCACGATCCGCGAGGAGGGCGGCGCGGACGAGGCCGCGCTGCGCCACTACCGGGCCGCACTGGACACTGATCCGCTACTGCCCGACACGCACGTGAGCCTGGCCCTGGTCTACGAGAAGCTCGGTCTGCCGCGCACGGCGCGGGCCCACTGGCGCCGCTACCTGAAGCTCGACGCCTCGGGGGCCTGGGCCTCTGTGGCGCAGCATCGGCTCACAGAGCACTGACCGGCGCGATCCCACTCGAGGGATCTCCGCTCATTCCTCGCGTTCGGTCTCCGCTCATTCCTCGCGTTCCTGGACGTGTGCCTGGTAGGCGTTCGCGTCGAGCAGCTCTTCGAAGCCGGAGTCGTCGGCCGCCTCGAGGGCGAGGATCCAGCCCTCGCCGAAGCAGTCCGCGTTCACCATCTCCGGCGCGTCCTCGAGCTGCTCGTTCAGCTCCACCACCGTTCCCGAGACCGGGGCGAAGAGATCGGAGACCGCCTTCACCGACTCGATCACGCCGAAGGGATCGCCGCGGACGAGGCGCGCGCCGAGCTTCGGCAGCTCGACGAACACGATGTCCCCGAGCTGCTGCTGGGCGAAGTCTGTCACGCCGATTACAAACCGGTCTTCGTCGTGCCGCACCCACTCGTCTTCGATGGAGTAGCGCAGCTCCTGCGGGATCTCGTAGTCAGCCAAGCGGGGCCTCCCATGCGGTCACGTGCTTCAGGGCCGGCGGACTTTCTCGCCTCGCGCAGCGGGGCGTCTTCCCGCACGCAGCCCTGCAACGAACGGCGTCTCGACCACCCGTGCGGCGATGCCGCGTCCGCGCACAAGGATCTCGAGCGCCGTTCCGGCCGTCGCCACAGCGGGCAGAACGTAGGCCAGGCCGATGGACTTTCCGAGGGTGGGGGAGGGCGCACCCGAGGTCACGACGCCGACGCGAAGGCCTGCGCTCATGACCTCGTAACCCTGACGGGCGACGCCCCGGTCCTCGAGCTCGAAGCCGACGAGCTGGCGCGTGTGGCCGGCGTCGCGACGCTCGCGGATCGCGTCAGCGCCGATGAAGTCGCCGTCCACGTCGACGAAGGGCGCGAGCCCCGCCTCGAGCGGGCTCGTCTCGTCGTCGAGCTCATGGCCGTAGAGGGGCAGCGCCGCCTCGAGCCGGAGCGTGTCCCTGGCACCGAGGCCGGCGGGTAGCAGGCCCGACGGCGCGCCCTCGGCCAGCAGGGCTTCGAAGATCCGCTCCGTGTCGCTCGCGGCGCAGTAGATCTCGAAGCCGTCGGCGCCCGTGTAGCCCGTGCGCGAGACGATCGCGGAGGCGTCTGCCACCCGGGTTCGTGCGAAGGCGAAGCGCCGCAGCGTGGCGACCTCCTCCGGCGCCAGGCGGAGCAGCACGTCGACGCTCGCCGGCCCCTGGATCGCGATCAGGCCGGTCTCTTCGCTCGTATCGCGAATCTGCGCGCCGCCCGCGTGCTCGGTCAG
>JAPUKG010000026.1 GCA_027295775.1 Pseudomonadota bacterium | reverse complement strand
GCTCCGTCGCCGGGATGGACGGCGTAGCCGAAGGCGAGGGCGACGCGGACCGGGTCGTTCAGGCGGTCGTCCTTGGCGATGGCGTCGGCGACGGCGCGGGCCAGGGCGAAGACGCGCTCGCCGGGCGAGAGCCCGGGGTCGGGCATGAGCACGGTGAACTCGCTGTCCTCGGTGCGCCCGAGCACGTCGAAGTCGCGCAGGAAGGCGCCGAGCGCCTCGGCAGCGCGCAGCACCACCCGGTGCCCGTGGGACGGGCTCGCCTGGCGGCGGATCTCCTCGAGGTTCTCGATCCGGCACACCACCACTGCCAGGCTGCCCTCGCGGCCGACGGCGCGGGTGATCTCCTCGTGGATGCGCTTCTGGAGGTAGTCGAGGTTCGGCAGCCCCGTTTCGTCGTCGAAGCTCTTGTGCGCACGCACGCCGGCGTGGAAGAGGCAGTTCACCACTGCGCGCTCCACGTAGGAGACGAAGCGAGTGAAGATCTGAAGGTCGTCGTCGTTGAAGCGGCCCGCGTAGAAACGGTCGGCGGCTACCTTGTCGTACAGGGCGAGGGTGCCCACCACCTGGCCTTCCCGTTTCAGCGGCGCCACCATGAGCGAGCGGAAGTCGCCCGCGCCTTCGGCGAAGGCGGCGTGGGTAGCCAGGTCGCGCACCAGGATCACGGAGCGCCGCTTGATGGCCGCGACCGAGACGCGCTTGTCCAGGCGGAAGAGCCGCTCCTGCACGGGCCCGTCGGCGGGCCCGAAATAGGAGCGGATCGAGTAGCGCCCGGTCTCCTCGTTGCGCATGCGCAGCACCGCGTGGTCCGCCTCCAGGATCATGGCGCCCGACGACGTGGCCAGGCGTACCACCTGGCTCACCTCGGTGGCCGAGATCATGCGGATTCCGGTCTCATTGATCGCGCCAATACGGGTGGCGCGCGCGGTCATGCGGTTTTCGCGCTCGGTCTGGGCCACGCCCTCGGCCACCGCGGCCGCGATCTCGAGCAGGGTCTCTTCGGCGGCGCGGTCCGAGGGCGGCTCACTTCCCGCCTGCATCGAGAGCACGCCGAGCAGCCGATCTCCCGCCATCATCGGAAGCGCCACGTAGGCGAGGGCGCCGTTCTCGCCGCGCAGGAAGGCGGGACGGCCGGTCTTGGCCACCCGTCCGTCGATGCCCTGACCCGGTACCACGCGATACTCGCCGCCGAAGCCGCCGCCCTTGAGGGAGGTGGCCGCGAGCAGCAGGTCGTTCTCGTCAGCGTCGCGCAGGTACAGGTTTACGATCCCGCCCCCGACGCGATCCGCGATGAAGCGGCACAGACGGCGCAGCCGTTCGGGGTGCGGATCCCGGCCGGTGAGGATGCCGCGCACTTCGCGCACCGCCGTGTAGCGCGCGGCCTGGTTGCGCAGCGACTCGTGCTCCTGGGCCCGGGCGATGATCTGCCCGTCGAGCCGGGCCAGCTGCTCCATGAACTCGAGGTCGTCCTGCGAGAAGGTGTCGGGCCGCGTGGTGTGATGCAGGTTGAGCACGCCCAACACCTGACCGTCGTGGATCAGCGGCACGCATAGCGCCGACTCCACGTCCAGGCGCTCGTGCATGATGTGGAAGGCCTGGCGATCCGCCTTGCCGCGCAGGAGCACCGGGCGGCCGTCGGCGGCGGCGCGTCCGGCGATGCCCTCGCCCAGCGGCACGCGGATTTTCGGCCAGAGCTCCGGCTCGACGCCGATCGCCACACTGATGCGGAGCTCTCGGCTCTCGGCATCGAGGAGCATCAGCGAGCCGCCGTCGGCGCCGGTGGCCCCCACGGCGATCTCGAGCATGCGCGAGAAGAGCTCCGCGGAGTGGATCGTGAGCTCGACCGACTCGACGATCTCGGACAGCGCCTGCAGGAGCTCGCCCTTGCGATCGCGCGCCGCCACGCCGTAGCCCCAGAGCAGGCGCGCCGTCAGCGGGGTGACGATCTGGGTGCCGCGTTCCGCGGCCGCGGGAAAGCGCTCGGTGAAGGCGGGACCCATTCCCGCGTCGATCACGCCGTGCAGGTCGCCGGACCCGAGGAACGCGGCCGCGTCATCGGTAAGGAGCGGCTCGAGCTCAGACGGCAGCGCGGGATCAACGGCGCGGGCCCGGGTGAGGGCCGCGGGCCGATCGGCGTCGTAGACGCGGGCGATCTCCACCTCGGGATTCGCGGTCAGCAGCGGAATCAGCCGAAGCGTCTCGTCGCTCGCGCCGTAGATGCCGATCTGCCGGCGCATCATCCGTCGTCGTCCAACAGGAGATCGAGGCGCACGGTGAGCGCCAGGGTCACGCTCTCGCCCTGGTCGTTGCCCAGCACCACGGGAAAGCGGACCTCGCGGTCGCCTACGACCGTCGCCGAGCCGACGGAGACGATGCGCAGATCGGGACCGAGACGGAGGCCGGCCTCGGGCTTGGCCTCGGCCGAGAGCTCGTCCCAGCTCCGGTCGAGCAGCGTCTGGGCGTCGCGGATCGCGTCACCGGCCGCGGCAGACTCGGCATCTCCGGCGCCGTCCGCCAGGATCCCCTCCTCCATGAGCTGGGTCGCGCTGATCGGAGCGGGAGTCTCCGGCACGGTGGTCTCGGCTTCCCGGCGCGTGCGGCGGGGCTCGCTGGGATCGCCGAGGTCGATCTGGGTCTCGCGCGGGTCGAGGTCCAGGTCGGGCACCGGCGCCGCCGCGGGCTCCTGCGCCACTGCGGACTCGGACACCGGCTGGGGCGCGGGCTTCTCCCACTGCGGCCCCTGCTCTCGCAGCAGGCGCACCACCCGCTTCGAGATGGTGGTGAGGGTGCGCAGTACGCCGCCGCCCTCGGTGGCCACGGCCTCGAACACCGCGGCGCCGGGCACGTCGAGCTTTCGGTACAGCTCCTCCAGGGCGTAGGGATCGGCCAGGTCGCGCTTGTTGTACTGGACGACCACCGGCACGGCCTCGATGGAGCGGCCGTAGGCGGCCAGGGACTGCCGCAGCTCGTCGAAGCTCTCCACGTTCTGGTCGATGCACTCGCGCCGCGCGTCCACCACCAGGACCACGCCGTCCACCTGATCGAGCAGCTGCTTGCGGGTGGGTGCGTGCTCGGGGGCGCCGGGCACCGCGATCACCTGGAGCCGCGTCTTCACGCCCTTCACCTCGCCGAGCTCGATGGGGAGCACCTCGTAGTGCGCGGTGGGGTCCAGGCGGGTCGGGACGCGCCGCAGCTCGCCGCGGCTCTCGGCGCGCAGCTTCGCGTGAATGGTGCCGAGGTTCGTAGACTTGCCCGAGCCCTCGATCCCCCAGTAGACGATCCGCGCCTCCACCACGCCGCCGTCCTTCTCCGCGTTCGCCATCTAGAGCTTTCCCTTCTTGCCCAGGATGCGTCTCGCCTGTCTGGAGATCGCCGACGGGATGTCCTTGCTCTTGACCATCTTCTTCAGGTCCTTGTCCTGGAGGTAGTTCAGGAACTTCATGGAGGCTGTCAGGGGACACCTGGGGTTGTTGGCCAGGTTGAGCTTCACCTGGTAGATGCGCGTCCACTCTCCCTTGTTGGCGATCAGCCGCAGCACCTCGTCGCTCACGTTGCGGGCGGAGGCGTAGGTCACGACCTCGTTGTCCGAGATCTTGGGGCTGGTGATGGCGGAGGTGGCCACCACCTTGTTGCGGTCGCGGATCAGGAGCCCCCGGGCCTCGATGCCGCCCATCCGGGCGAGCTTGATCTTCTGGAGCACCGTCATCTTCTGCACCGCGGCGAAGAGGTTCTCGGCCAGCTCCTCGTCGTCGATCTTTTCGTCCCGAACCAGATGCCGGGCCACGTCCTCCATGCCCTGGCCCAGTACGGCGAGCACCGCCGCCTCGGCGGCCTCGGCGTTGATCTCGTCACCTCCCGGAAGCGCGTCTTGGGCCTGATCGTCGATGCCGAGGAAGGTCAGGATGCGCTCGACGACAGCGCGCCCCGTGAGCGGGTTCGCGCCCAGGGCCTCTACGATGTCCTCGCAGCGGAGCATGCGCTCCTGGTTGTTGCTGATGATGTCGACCACGCGCCGGTGGGGGAGGCTGGCGAGGAAGGCCAGCAGGGCGTCGTCGCTGTGCGGGTTCAGTGCGAGCTTCTCGCAGTACTTTTCCTCGTCCTTGTGGGTCTGTCCCAGGAACGACAGCATGGCCGGGTGCGTGTCGCCCTCGAGCACCACGGAGAGAATGTGCTCCGGCAGCTCCTCGAAGCTCTTCTGCGCCGTCTCCTTGACCTCCGGATCGGGGTCGTGGAGCAGGGCGAACAGGACCGTGGCGAGCTCGATGGGCTCGAGGGGCAGGGCGCCCCGGGCAGCCATGCGGCGCACGCCCACCGCCGCGTCGCGCCGGACGTACTTCTCCGCCTGGGGGGAGAGAGTCAGGCGAATCTTGCTGGACGGTTCGGCCAAAGTCACGCTGCTCCGCTGCCGGGGCGGATGCGGTGCGGCGTTCGGCCGATCGCCGGGAAGGGCCCGGCGTTGGGGATCAGCCCTGCGCCTCCGCAGCCGCCTTCGCTCCGGCGATGATCTTCTCCCGCACGGCGGCGGGCACTTCGTCGTAGTGTGAGAACTCCATGTGAAACTCGCCCTTACCGCCGGTCAGGCTGGTCAGGGCGCTTGCGTATTCCAGCATCTCGGCCATCGGAATCTGGGCCACGATCACGGTGGCGTTGCCGCGGTTCTCGCTCGTCTGTACCCGGCCGCGCCGACTCGAGATGTCGCCCATGATGTCGCCCACGCTCTCGTCGGGCACCGAGATCTCGGCGGTCATCACCGGCTCCAGCAGCGTCGGCCTGGCCTGCTCCACCGCCGCCTTGAAGCCGAAGGAGGCGGCCAGCTTGAAGGCCATCTCGTTCGAGTCCACCGAGTGGTACTTGCCGTCGACGCACTTGATGCGGATGTCCACGACCGGGAAGCCGGCCAGCGGACCGGCCTCACAGGACTCGTAGATCCCCTTCTCCACGGCGGGGATCAGCCCGCGCGGAATCTTGCCGCCGACGATCTGGTCCACGAACTCGACGCCTTCCCCTCTGGGCTTTGGCTCCACGTCCAGGTAGCAGACGCCGAACATGCCCTTGCCTCCCGTCTGCTTCTTGAGCTTTCCCTCGACGCCCTGGACGCTCCGGGTGATGGTCTCCCGATACGGAACCTTCGGGGTCTTCAGCTCCACCTCCACTTCGAACATCCGGCGCATCTTCTGCACCGTCGTCCGAATGTGGAGCTCCCCCATGCCGGTCAGCAGGAACTCGCCCGTGGAGGCGTCCCGGCCGAGCTGGAGCGTCGGATCCTCCTCCACCAATCGGCCGAGAGCCGTATAGACTTTATCCTCATCCCCCTGAGATTTCGCCTGGATGGCATACGAAAGCACACCCCGAGGAAGGGTCGGCTCCACCAGGTGGATGTCGCTCTTCTCGCCCGCCAGGACGTTGCCGGTGTGGGCGTCCTTGAGCTTGGCCACGGCCACCACGTCCCCCGGGCCGGCTTCCGGGACGTCCTCGTGCTTCTCGCCGAGCAGAAGCAGGAGCTTGCCCACCCGCACCTTTTCCCCGGTGCTGGCATTCAGGGCGTGGGAGTCGGAGTGGATCGTGCCCGAGACCACCCGGATGATCGACAGGGTGCCGGCGTAGCGGTCGATCTGGGTCTTGAAGATGACCCCCGAGAAGGGGCCCGCGGGGTCCGGGGCCACGGCCTCGCCGTCGCCGGCCTGCGCCCAGGTGCCGCGGTCGGCGGGGGAGGGCAGGAGGTCGCGCACGGCGCGGAGCAGCGGCTCGGTCCCGATTTCGCTGGTGGCCGAGCCGCACAGGATGGGCGCGAGCTGTCGCGAGCGGGTGCCCTTCACCAGACCCGTGATCACCTCTTCCTCGCTGAGCTCGCCGTCGTCGAGGTACTTCTCGAGCAGGGCGTCGTCGCACTCCGCCACGGCCTCGATCAGCTCCAGGCGTCGGCTGGCGACCTCGTCCGCCAGCTCTGCCGGGATGTCGCTCTCGGAGCCGTCTGCGGCGATCTGCTTCTGGCGTACCAGGTCGATGACACCGGAAAGCGACGCGTGCTCTCCCACTGGAATCGCGAGCACCACCGGCTTCGGCCCCTCGAGTGTCGAGAGCGACGCGACCGCGGCCTCGAAATCCGCGCGCTCGCGATCCAGCCCGTTCACATAGATCAGGATCGCGACACCGGACTTGCCTGCAGCGCGGTGCATCTTCTCGGTGCCCACCTTCACGCCGTCGACGGCGGAGACCACCAGGATCGCGCCGTCCAGCGCCTGCAGGCAGACCTGGCCGTCGCCCTGGAAGTTGGGATCGCCGGGGGTGTCCACCAGGGTCACGTGGTGGTCGCTCCAGTCGAAGGAGTAGAGATGGGAGGTCACCGTGGCCGTGTGGCCGTCCTTCTCCTCTGGGAGCGTGTTCAGATGCGAGGAACCGTCGTCCACGCGCCCGAGAGCGCCGCCCGCGCCGACCCGGTGCAGGATGGATTCCCCGACCGAAGTCTTTCCGTCACCCGCGTGGCCGATCAGTGCGAAGTTCCGGGTGTGGGCGACGTCGACGTCCTTCACGACTACCTCTCCTTCTGCGGGTCGTCCCCGCGCTCCAGGCGGTTCTTCTCGAACAGGATCCGCAGCCCCTCCAGTGTGAGGAAGGGCTCGACTTTCTCGATGGCGGCGCTCTCGCTGGCGATGAGTCGGGCCAGCCCGCCGGTGGCGATGACCCGTGCCCGGTCGCCGAGCTCCCCGCGGATGCGATCGACCATGGCGTCGACCAGACCCGCGTAGCCGTACAGCAGGCCCGACTGGAGGGCGCCGGTGGTCGTCTTGCCGATCACGGTCTTGGGCTTGGCGATCTCGACTCGGTGCAGCTTCGAGGCCCGCTCGAACAGCGCCTCCATGGAGATGTGGATCCCCGGCGTGATCACCCCGCCCAGGTACTCGCCGTCCTTGGAGACGCAGTCGAAGGTCGTTGCCGTCCCGAAGTCGACCGCAATGATGGGGCCGCCGTACAACTCGAACGCCGCCACCGCGTTGACGATGCGATCCGCGCCCACCTCGCGCGGGTTCTCGTAGCGCACCGGCATGCCCGTGCGGACGCCGGGGCCGACGATCAGGGGCGACTCGTCGTAGAGCTTCTCGCAGACCCGCTCCCAGATGGGTAGCAGCGGCGGCACCACACTGCCGAGGATGACGTCGCTGATCTCCTCGCTCTCCCGGCCCTGTTGGCCGAAGAGGGCGCGCAACGTGAGCCCGAGCTCGTCGGAGGTCTGCTCGCGGTGGGTGGTGAGGCGCCAGTGCTGGGACAGGCGACCCTCGTTGGCCCGGTAGTCAAAAATGCCCAGCGACACGTTCGTATTGCCGATGTCGATCACCAGGAGGACCGGGTCCTTCATGCCACTTCCTCCTCTTCGGGTGTGAGGGTGACATCGCCTGCGATCACGACGTCGCGTTTCCCGTCGTCGCCATCGATCTCGAGGGCGCCGCTCTCGGTGATGCCCCGCGCCACGCCGAAGCGCACGGCGCCGTGCAGGTCGACCACCCGAACCCGACGGCCCGGCATGCGGAAGCGCGACTCGAAACGGGATCGGAGTGCCGCGAAGCCCTGGTCGGCGTGGGCGTCCATCACCTCCTCCAGACTACCGTAAAGGCGACATGCGAAGGCGATCCGATCCACCGGTGTGCCCCGATGGGAGCGCAGGCTGGTCGCGCGGTGCCGGAACTCGTCGGGCAGCTCGTCGCGCTCGACGTTCAGGTTCACGCCGATGCCCAGCACCGCGAAGCCCACCCGAGTGGCCTCGGCGCTCATCTCCATCAGGATGCCGCAGGTCTTGAGCCCGCCCAGCAGCACGTCGTTGGGCCACTTGATCTCGACGGCGTCGGGGTCCGGGACCGTCGCGGCCACGGCGTCGGCCACAGCCACGGCGGCGGCGAGGATCAGGGTGGGGGCGTCGCTGGTGGTGAGGGCCGGGCGCAGCACCACCGAGGTGTAGAGGTTCTGGTAGGCCGGCGAGAAGAAGGAGCGCCCCAGACGTCCGCGGCCCGCGCTCTGGTGCTCGGCCACGACGGTGGTGCCGTGCTCCGCGCCGCCCCGGCCGAGCTCCAGGGCGACCCGGTTGGTCGAGTCCGTGGTGTCCAGGTACTCGATGCGCCGCGCCAGCCAGGCGGTCTCGAGCCCCGCTGCGAGCTCCTCGGGATAGAGCCGGTCCGGAACCTCGGTCAGCCGGTAGCCGCCGCCCGGCTCGCCTTCGATCCGGTAGCCGCGCCGGCGCAGGGTCTCCACGTGCTTCCAGATCTGCGCACGGGACACCTCGAGGAGGGAGGAGATCGCTTCGCCCGAACAGGGGCCGCCGTCGGTGCTGCGAAGGGCCTCGAGCACACGCGCCGGCCCCGCGCTCATCCGGCTACACCTCCCGGCACGACCTCCAGGGCGACGTCGGCGCAGGGCGCAGAGTGGGTGAGGGCGCCGATCGAGATGCGCTGTACGCCCGCCCGGGCGTACGCGGTCACGTTCTCCAGGGTGACGCCGCCCGAGGTCTCCAGCAGAGCACGACCGGCGAGTCGCTGGACGACGCGCTCGGTCTGCTCGGGACTCATGTTGTCCAGCAGTAGGAAGTCGGCGCCGGCTTCGCAGGCGGCCTCGGCTTCGTCTTCGTCCTGGACCTCGACCTGTACGCGCAGTCCCGCCGGTGTGCCGGCCAGAGCCGCCTTTACCGCGGGCACGACGCCCCCCGCCGCGGCGAGGTGGTTGTCCTTCAGCAGGATGCCGTCGTACAGGCCGAAGCGGTGGTTCACGCCGCCGCCCACCGCGACCGCGTACTTGTCGAGGACACGCCAGCCCGGCAGCGTCTTGCGCGTGTCGACGATGGCGGTCTCGGTGCCGGCGACCGCTTCGACGAAACGGCGCGTGCAGCTTGCGATCCCGCACAGCCGGCCCAGGAAGTTGAGCGCGGTCCGCTCGCCGGTGAAGATCCCGCGCAGCGGGCCGGAGAGGCTCGCGATCACCGCGCCCGCCTCCACCGTGTCGCCGTCGCGGTGCCGAGGCTCGAAGCGAACCGCGGGGTCGACGTGTCGGAAGACGGCCTCGGCCACTGGGACGCCGCACACCACCAGGGCCTCCCGGGCCTCGATCTGGGCCAGCCCCTCGGCGTGCTCTGGGACGGTCAGGGCGGTCGTGACGTCGCCCGGGCCGATGTCCTCGGCCAGGGCTCGCCCGACCAGGTCGAGCCAGCGGTCTTGGGGGGGAAGCGCCGGGGCCCGGGTCATGAGGCAGGGGATTCTACCCCTCCTTCGTCCCCTCGTCCTTGCCCTTCATGCGCCGGATCTCTTCCTCGATCAGGGCCTCGGCCATCTGCGGGATGATCTCCCAGGCGACCGACTCCACCCGCTCCAGCACCTGGCGCACGATCGTGTCCGAGAGGTCTGCGAACGCCTCCCACGCGACCTTCTCCAGGGTCTCGTGGATCCGGTCGCGCAACACGGGAGACAGGTCGGGCCCGCCCTCGGCCCTCGCGTCGGAGACGGCGATGGGCTCGGTGGCGACGTTGCTGATCACGTTGCGGACCGGTGTGGGAGCGGGCTCCAGCGGCTGCGCCGGGATCATGGGCGCCTCGGCCTCCATCGGCTCGGGGGCTTGCGGCGCCTTGGGCACCTCCGGCGTCAGATCGGCGAAGGAGTCGGCCAGGTCCGACGTGGACACGTCGTAGGCCGAGGTTCCACCAATGTCGAGCTCCGGCCCGTCTGGCAGCCGTGCGGCGTCGCCGCCGAGGTCCAGGTCCGGCGGCGGCTCCGGAACGGCCGGCGGCGCGCTGTCGAAACCGAACTCGAAGTCGTCGTCCGCCGCGGCGGGTGCCACGGGCTCGCCCGGCGACGGCTCGTCATCGGCGAAGAGATCGTCGGCGGGGGCCGCGCCGTCCCCATCGCTGGCGCCGCCGTCGAAGGCGAGGTCGTCGGCCAGCACCGTCTCCATGGGGTCGGCCGCTGGGGCTTCCGGGAGGTCGGGTCCGCCGAAGGCGTCGTCGGTCAGCACCGTCGCCTGGGGATCCGCTGGCGCCGCGGCGTCGAAGTCCGCCAGGACGGTCTCCGCCGGATCGGACGCAAGCGCCGCGTCCCCGTCGCCGAAGGAGTCGGCGGTGGCGGCCGCGAAACTCCCGGCGGTCACGGTGCGCGCGTCGTCCAGCGAGGGCGGCTTCTCCTCGGGCATGATCGCGACAGTCATGTCCTCGCGGACTCCGCGAGCCTCGGGCTTCGTCTCCGCCAGCGAGTCCATGGGAGCCGCCGGCGGGTCGCTGGGCTCGAGCTCCGGGACCGCGGGGTCGCCGAACGTGAAGGCATCGTCCGTCGCGGCGGGCGGCTCAATCGCCGCCGGCTCGTCGATGGGCTCCGGAGCGACGCCGGGTGCGGCGAGCGGGTCGAGGTCGTCGTCGAAGAAGTCGTAGGCGTCGCTTCGGTTGGAACCGACGTCTGTGGACGGGGCCTGTTCATCAGCCTTCTGAGCTTCGCTCGGCTCCCGCGAGGCAGAGCCTTGCGGGGCCTCGCTGCGCGCGGCGCCTGTGGCGCCGCTTGCGAGTAGCTCGTTCACGCGCTCCACGAGGGCCTGGGCTTCAAAGGGCTTGGTGATCTGGCCGTCGGAGCCGGCGCGCTGGGCGCGCTCATCGTCAAAGGCCTCGAACGTGCCAGTCAGCAGCAGCACCGGGACGCCGCTGAGGTCCGGGTCCTGCTTGATCGCCTCGCAGACCTCGTAGCCGTTCTTTCCGGGCATGACCACGTCGGCGAGGACCAGGTTCGGCCGTACCTCCCGGGCCTTCGCGATGGCATCGTCGCCGTTGTAGACAGTGATCAGCTCGACATCTTCATTGGCGAAGCTGAGCGCGACGAGCTTCTGGATCACCACGCTGTCGTCGGCGAGAAGCAGGGTCTTCGGCATCTCTCCCCCCGGTTCGGCCCGAAAGCCGCGGCCGCCTGTAAGCGTACCTCTGGCGCGTACTATCGTCTTCTGAGGACCTGCCATTGAATGGTTTTTTTCGGCACGCGGGGTATTCCTGGCAGGCCCGGCCCCGGTTCAAGGCGAACCCGCGGGCCTCCGATAGCGCGGACCAGGGGAAGAGCGGCATTCTGCCAGGGAGACCCGTCCGAATGATCTTGCGAGCCGCCGCCTGCACGGACGTGGGTCTCAGGCGCCGCGTGAACGAGGATCGCTACGCCCTCGCTCCGGACCTCGGCCTGTACCTGCTGGCGGACGGCATGGGAGGCCACAGCGCCGGCCAGGTGGCCAGCCAGCTCGCCGCAGAGGCCTCCCTGCGCGCCATCGAGACCCTCCAGGGGGGCAGGGTGAGCCCGACCGAGCGGCTCCGCCACGCGGTCTCCTGCGCCAACCGCGAGATCTACTCCCAGGCCCAGTCCCAGCCCGAGCTGGGCGGCATGGGAACCACCTTGGTGGCTCTGCTGGCCGCCGACGGGCGCATCGCCCTGGCGCACGTGGGAGACAGCCGCGCCTACCTGATCCGGCGGGGGCGGATCCGGCTACTCACAGACGACCACTCCCTGGTGGGCGAGCTGCTGCGGCGCCGGGAGATCAGCGAGGATGCCGCGCGCGAGCATCCCCACCGCCATGTCCTGACCCGGGCCCTTGGCGTCCGCCGCAACGTGGAGCCCGATCTGGCGGAGATGTCGCCCCTGGCCGGGGACCTGTTCGTGATGTGCTCCGATGGCCTCACCAACCACGTGCGCGACGACGAGATCGCCGCCCGCGTGAGGGAAGGCGTCGATCTCCAGGAGTCCTGCGACGGCCTCGTCGAGCTTGCCAACCGTCGCGGCGGCGAAGACAACACCACCGTCGTCGTCGTGCGGTACGAGAAGGAGGATGAGGAGCAGACCGACGTTTGAGGGACCCAGAATGCTCCGTTGAGAGGCAGAGCCTGAGGAGCATCGCGGAGCCTCGATCGGGAGAACTGGACCCAGTGCCCGCAAGCGGCGCGCCTGCCCACCCCGAGAGGCCGCTGGCGCTTCTTCGCGCCGCGCGCAGCGAGCCCACCCGAGGCTTCGCCTCGGGTGAGGCGAGCGAAGTTCAGAAGGCTAGCGGTCCACCATGCCCTTCAGCTTGGAGCGGAGCCTCAACACCGACTTCGTGTGGATCTGGCAGACGCGAGACTCCGTGATGCCGAGGATGTTCCCGATCTCCTTCATGTTGAGGTCTTCGTAGTAGTAGAGCGAGATGACCAGACGCTCCTTCTCGGGAAGGGTGCCGATGGTGTCGCCGATGACGTGCTTGGTCTCGGAAAGCTTGAGGGAGGCGAAGGGGTTCTCGGAGTGGACGTCCTCGATGATGTCCGCGAAGCCGCCGCTGCGGTCGCCGTCGGGGTTGGTGCCCCGGATCTCTTCCAGGTTCACCAGAGAGATGCCGCGTACCTGGTTGAGGAGCTCGTGGAACTTCTCGATCTGGAGCCCCAGGGAGTCGGCCACCTCGTCTTCACTGGCCGATCGGCCCAGTCGTTGCTCCACCTCGCCGTACGCGCGCTCGAGTCTCCGGCTCTTCTGGCGGACGCTGCGCGGAACCCAGTCGAGGGAGCGCAGCTGGTCGAGGATCGCGCCCTTGATCCGGAACTCGGCGTACGTCTTGAACTTGCAGTTCTTCTCGGGGTCGTACTTCTCGATGGCGTCCATGAGCCCGATGACGCCCGTGTTGTGCAGGTCGTCGAGATCGATGTGAGAGGGAAGGCGGACGGCGATCCGGTTCACGATGTAGCGGATCAGCGGTGTGTGCTCGAGAACGATCTGCTCCTTTAGCGTGCTGGGAATCTCGTTGTACTTCTCTTTGGCCTCTCGGAGCATCGCCTCCATACTGCGCATTCTCCTGTCACCGTCCGAACCGAGGTGTGAGTTCAGGCGCAGCGCGGTCGGCTGCCGAGCGCTTGCGCATCCGGTGCACTCGAAAGCACGGTGCATGCCAAATCGCGTCCGCGTATCCCCGCGCCGGACAAGGATCGGAGTGGACGATCTAACAGATTGAAATCGCTAGGTTTTTTGAGACGCGAGATTGGCGTCGGCGCATCGCGGGGGGTGCCGCCCGGGGCGGCGCGCCCGGCAGCTCCCACGCAACAGTGTCAGGGTCCTGACGAAGGGGGTGCAAGAATCGTCACTGGTCCGTCTGTGGAGCTGCCTCCCGGGT
>JAPUKG010000259.1 GCA_027295775.1 Pseudomonadota bacterium | reverse complement strand
GCGAGTCGAACGCGAGCGCGGAGGGCCACACATGCCGGTGCGACGGTGGATCTTCCTCATGCTCTTGCTCCTCGGTGGAGTCCTGCTCGCCGGGCTTGCGCCCGGCTGCGGAAGCGGCGACTCGCTTCCTGGCGTCTCGGCGACGCGCAGCCAGCCCGTCCTGTCCGGGACCTACCGGGTGGAGGGAGTCACGACGGTGCTCGCCACCGGCGACTCCCGGCCCATCGAGGGGTCGGTGATCCTGGTCCAGGACGGCGACACCTACACCGCGACCTTCCACCTGTCCACGACCTTCCCGAGTGCCGACGGCAACATCAACGCCCAGGTGATCGGCAAGGGCGAGGGGCGAGTGGAGGGGGAGCGGCTCGTGGGCACCGCCGAGACCCAGATCCTGAACGCGATGCTTCCTGGGATCGACGCGAAGTTCCCGTTCCTCCCCCAGATGTACGGACCGCGGGTGGTCTCGACGTCGGTGGGCGAGCTCAAGCCGGACGGCACCATCGAGCTCGAGATCGAGACTCGCGCGGCCGAGGGCGAGCGGTACGCCAACACGCGCACGACGATGCGCGGCTCTCGAGCGGCGCCGACCCTCGTCGAGGGCTTCCCGCCCGTGGGCGCCGAGCGCCAGGAGATGCAGGCCCGCGAAGCCTTGAAGGCCGGGTCCTAGGCCGGATCGCTCTCGAGCAGGCGGACCAGCCAGGCCGACGCCGCTTCGAGCTGGTCCACGGCGACGAACTCGCGGGAGGTGTGGGCCTGCTCGATGGAGCCGGGACCCCAGACCACGCCCGGCAGATCCGACTCCGCGAACACCCCGGCGTCGGTTCCGAACGACGCCGTGGCGGGCTCGCTCGGAAGACCCTGCTCGGCGAGAAGCGCGAGGCAGGCGCGCACGCAGGGGTGATCGTCGGGGGTGGCGAGTGCCCCCTTCTCGACGCGGCAGGACTCGACGGCCACGTCTTCGATGCCGGCGCGCGAGAGCGCGGCTTCGATTTCGGCCCGCACGGACTCGCCGCTCTCTCCGGGCAGAAGCCGGCGATCGGACACGAGCCACGCCGCGTCCGGCACGATGTTCGGCGCCTGGCCGCCGCCCACGAGTCCCACCGAGAGCGTGCCGGGGCCCAGCCGCGGATCTTCTCGCGCGCGCAGCTCTTCGTTCAGCGCGTCGAGGACGAGCGTCGCGCGGGCCAGGGCCACGATCGCGTTGCGGCCCGCGTCCGGATTCGAGCTGTGGCACGCGCGACCGGTGGCGACCAGCCGGGCCAGGGCGATGCCCTTGTGCCGGGTGACCAGGCGCAGCTCGGTGGGCTCGGTGGCCAGCACCCAGTCGGGACGCCGGCCGCCCAGGTGGGCGAGCACGTCGCGCACGCCACGGCTGCCGAGCTCCTCGTCCGACTTGCCCACCACGATCACGTTGCGCCGCAGAGTTCCCCGTTCGAGAGTGACCTCGAGGGCGGCGAGCAGCGCCGCCATCCCGCCCTTGGTGTCGCAGGAGCCGCGCCCGTAGAGGCGCCCGTCCCGAATCTCCGGGTCGAAGGGATCGATCTCCATCCCGTCGACGGGAACCGTGTCCAGATGGGAGGCGACCAGCACCGTGTCCCCGGCGCCCTGCGCCCGGGCCTCGGCGACCACGCTGGCGCGCTCGCCCTCGCCGACGAGCTCCGCGTCCAGCCCGAGCCGGCGGAGCTGCTCGCGCAGATGCTCGGCGTAGCGGCGTTCGCCCGCGATGCCCGCCGGCAGGTCGTCGCGCCCCATGGGATTGACCGAGGGAATGGCGACGTAGTCGCGCAGGTGGCGCGTGCACGGAGCGAGGGCCATGGGCCTTGCTCATTCTCCCCTAGAAGAGCCGGCGCCACCAGGGCCGGTCGAGGCGCTCCTTGCAGCCCGCGTACTGCTGCGTGTAGCGGCGGGTGCGCGACTCGACTCGGTGCGCCGCGTTCAGCAGCCAGCGTTTCTGGTTGTGGGTGCCGCGGGAGAAACCGCGCGGTCCCTCGTGGTAGGCGAGGTAGAGACCGTAGGCGTCGATCTTGGACACGCCCGCCCGGCGCTGGAGGTAGTCCGCGTACCAGCCGATGAAGTCGGTGACATCGCCAAAGTCGCTGCGGTCCGCGCCACGCCGCCCGCTGTGCCGGCGGTAGGCGGTCCACGTGGAGTCCACCACCTGGCCGTACCCGTAGGCCGAGGAGGGACGCGAGCCGGGCAGGATCCACAGGAAGCGGCGCCGAGGCGGACGCGCCCGGGCGCGGAAGCTCGACTCCTGGTGGATCAGCGCGAGCTGGAGCGGCTCGGGGACGCCCCAGCGCTCCTGACTGCTCACCGCGTCGCGATACCACGCGCGCTTCTCCTCGAAGATCGCGCAGAGATCCTCGGGATTCTCCGGCGGCGTGGCGCACGAGGGCACGAGACCCAGTGCCGCCAGGCCCGCCGCGATCGCGACGGTGATCCGACCCCCCACGACACGGAGTGTAGGACACGGGCCGCCGACTCTCGCGTCCGCTAGCTTGCCCGCGCCGAGGGCCAGGGGGCCGGGGAGAGATCATGGCTGCGGTGTTCATCATCGAGGCCCTGCGCTCGCCGCTGGGACGACGAGGCGGAGGGCTCTCCACCGTGCATCCGGCGGATCTGCTGGGCGCCGTGCAGAGCGCCGTGGTGGAGCGCGCGGGGATCGATCCCGCCCAGGTCGACCAGATCGTCGGCGGCTGCGTCTCCCAGGTGGGGGAGCAGTCGTTCAACATCGCGCGCACCGCGTGGCTCTCGGCCGGTCTCCCGATCGAGGTTCCGTCGACGACGGTGGACAGTCAGTGTGGCTCCAGCCAGCAGGCCACCACCCTGGCGGCCGGGCTCCTGGGAGCCGGCATGGAAGACGTGGCCCTCTCCTGCGGCGTCGAGTCCATGAGTCGCGTTCCCCTGGGCGCCAACTTCTCGAGTCACGGGCGGCCGGTGCCCCAGAGCTACTTCGACCGGTTCGCCTTCCACAGCCAGTTCCAGGGCGCCGAGCTGATCGCGGTGGAGTACGGCATCTCCCGGGAGGACACCGATCGCTTCGGCCTGCGCAGCCAGGAGAACGCCGCGCGGGCCTGGGAGGAGGCGCGCTTCGAGGGCGAGGTGCTTCCCATCGACGCCCCGCTCCTGGACGAGGAGGGCAATCCCACCGGCGAGACCCTGCGCGTGGAGCGCGACGAGGGCCTGCGCAAGACCTCACTCGAGAAGCTGGCCGAGCTCAAGCCGGTGATGGAGGGAGGCGTACACACCGCGGGCAGCGCCTCCCAGATCACCGATGGCGCCGCGGCGGTGCTGCTGGCCAGCGAGCACGGGCTGATGCGCCTCGGTCTCACACCCCGGGCGCGAATCGTCTACACGACGATCGTCGGCGTGGATCCCGAGACCATGCTGAAGGGTCCGATTCCGGCCACCCGCAAGCTCCTGGAGCGGACCGGCCTGACCATCGAGGACATGGACGTCTGCGAGGTGAACGAGGCCTTCGCCAGCGTGGTGCTCGCCTGGCAGAAGGAGACCGGTCCCGCCGTCGACCGCGTGAACCCGAACGGTGGCGCGATCGCCCTGGGTCACCCGACCGGCGCCACCGGCGACCGCCTGCTCACCACGGCCCTGCACGAGCTCGAGCGCATCCGGGGGCGCTACGCGCTCATCTCGATGTGCTGCGGTGGCGGCCTCGGGACCGGCACCATCATCGAGCGCGTCTAGGAGCACGACCCGGGACTGGGCAGCGCTCCAGTCGGAGCGCTATTCGACGCGGATCACCGCGGTCTCGATCGACAGGGGCTCGCTGGTCTTGCCGCTGCGCGAGCCCCGCTTCTCGAGCTCGCGGACCGTGTCCATGCCGTCCACGACCTCGCCGAAGAGGGTGTGGCGCCCGTTCAGGTGCGGCGTCGCTACGAAGGTGAGGAAGAACTGGCTGCCGTCGGTGCCCGGACCCGAGTTGGCCATGCTGAGCAGGCCCGGCTTGTCGTGATTCACCGAGGGGTCGAACTCGCCGTCGTAGGTGTAGCCGGGCCCGCCCGTGCCGCTGCCCAGCGGATCGCCGCCCTGGGCCATGAAGCCGTCGATCACCCGGTGGAACACCACGTCGTCGTAGAAGCCGAGCCGGGTCAGGTAGATCGTGCTCGTGACGTGCATGGGCGCCACATCGGGCAGGAGCTTGATCGAGATCGGCCCCACGGTGGTCTTCAGATCCCAGTAATAGGTCTTGCCGTCGCCGAAGGTCGCGACCGGTGGTTTGGCGAGGTGGGTCTTCCAGCCGGGGCTCGACTTGTCGACTGCCTGCTCGGCGATGAAGGCGTCGATCTCCGCGATCGCTCCCTGGCCCTGGGTCATCGGTGTCTCCTCCGAGCCCGCATCGCGACACGCGGTCGCCACCATCACGACAATCGCGAGAGAGACGGCGAGGAGCGAGCGTTGCGACGAGGGGGTCATGGCGTTCTCTTCTCCGGGAATCGGGCGCGTATCATACCCGTCCTTCCGTTTTCCGCACACAGGCCGAGGGCGCGGAGCTGCCGCCGCACCTCTTGCGCCCAGCCCCGGTTGGCCCGCGGGTTTGCCGGGCTGGGGTGCAGGATGCTGGCGATGCGCGGGCCGCGGTCTCCGAGCGCGGCGCGTGCCCGGGCCGCCGCGAATTCGCCCACGCCCACCACCCAGGTGGGCTCCAGGATGCGCACCAGGCGCTGCAGGTGCCGGTCGCAGGCGGCGAACAGCGGGTCGCGTTCCGCCGCCGGCAGCTTGTCCGGGGTGCGGTTGCGACCGCTCTCCTCCATGAACACCAGCGGGCAGTAGTTTGCCACGAAGTGGCGGGCAAAGAATCGCTCGGGACGGCCGAAGTGTTCGGCCACGGCCCCCCACAGGCGCGTGCCGCTCACTTCGCCGCGCGGGCAGTCGAAGCCCAGCACGGGCCGCTTGGGGTGCTCGCGCGCGGGCTTTTCCACCGCGCCCTCGATGCCCAGCCAGCCCCGCGTCATCTCCACGTCGCCGAAGGGGACGCCGGTCTGGGCCATGCCGAAGGGGCCCGGATTCATGCCGAGGAAGACGACGCGCTTGGGCGAGTCCGCGAAGCGGCGGAGGAACAGGCGGTGCGTGCGTCCCGCGTAGTCGAGGGGGTTGTAGACGTGGGTGACCGGCGCGCCGAAGTGGAGCGCGGCCATCTCCCGGCGCAGGGCGCGCGTGGCGTCGAGAACTCTCGATGCGATGCCCACGATCGGTCTATGGTAGGGGAGGGGCCAACCCCGGATCACACGGGTGCCGGATCAGACGGGAGGATCGACGTGGACAAGGACGAGCTGCGCGCCTTCATGGGACGATTCATGCAGATGACCACGGGCGCGGCGGTGCTGGGGATCGTCGCCGTGGCGGACCGGACCGGACTGTTCCGCGGCCTGGCTGGGGCGGGGCCGCTCGGGATCGAGGCCATCGCCGAGAAGACCGGCCTCCAGGAGCGCTACCTGCGCGAGGCGCTGTCGTCGCTGGCCGCGGCCGAGATCGTCCGCTACGACCCGGCGCGCCAGACCTTCGAGCTGCCCGACGAGCACGCCGCGTGCCTGGCCGACGAGTCGAGTCCGTACTTCCTGGCCGGCTGGAGCCAGATCGTGCCGGCGCTCTACGGGGCCATCCCCGGCGTGGTGCGGGCCTTCCGGGAGGGCGGCGGCGTTCCCTTCACGGCGTTTGGCTCCGACATGGTCGAGGGCATCGCGCGCTCGAACGGGCCCGGGACGCGCATCCTGCTCACCCGCAAGTGGCTTCCGGCCATGCCCGACGTGGTGGCGCGACTGGAAGCAGGTGCGCGGGTTGCCGACGTGGGCTGCGGCGGCGGCGACGCGGCCATCACCATGGCCGGGGCCTATCCGAAGTCGACGGTCACTGGCTTCGACGTGGACGAGACCTCGCTCGCGCGGGCGCGGGCAGCCGCCGAACAGGCCGGGGTCTCGAACGTCGAGTTCGAGCGGGTGTCGGCCCAGGAGTTCCCCGCCGAGCCCGGCTTCGACTTCATCACCACCTTCGACGTGATCCACGATCTGGCGGATCCCCGCGGCGCCCTGGAGCAGATCCGGAGGGCGCTCCGGAAGGAGGGCACGTATCTCATGGTCGAGCCCGTCGCGGGCGACACCCTCGAGGAGAACCTGAACCCGGCCGGCGCCATGACCTACGCCATGAGCACCCTCCACTGCATGACCCAGTCGCTGGCTCACGGGGGGGCGGGGCTCGGCGCCGCCTGGGGCCCCAATGCCCCCGAGAACCTGTGCGGAGAGGTGGGCTTCACGCGCTTTCGCCGGCTCGACGTCGACAACCCCTTCAACGCGTTCTACGAGGTTCGCCCCTGACGCGGGCCTTCGTGGTAGATCCCCTGGAGTCCTCGACCAACGCTCTTGGAACGGACAGCTAGGAGCGCTGGATCTCTGCGAAGGCCCAGTCGAGCCACGGGAAGAGGGCCTCGAGATCCGCGGTCTCGACCGTGGCGCCGCCCCACAGGCGCAGCCCCGGCGGCGCGTCCCGGTAGCCGCCGACGTCGTAGGCGACATCGTCCTCTTCGAGCAGCGCGACGACCCGCTTCGCTGCCGCCGACTGCGCCGCGCTGTCCAGGGCCCGGAACCAGGGGTCGGCGATGGCCAGGCAGATCGACGTGGACGAACGCGTCCCGGGATCGCGCGCCAGGAGCTCGACCCAGGACGTCTTCTCGACCCAGCCGGTGACGGCGGCGAGGTTTGCGCGAGACCGATCGATCAGTGCCGCGAGGCCGCCCTGGGACTCGGCCCAGCGCAGGCCGTCGAGGGCGTCCTCCACGCACAGCATCGACGGTGTGTTGATGGTGTCGCCCCGGAACACCCCCTCGTCGAGGCGGCCGCCCGCGGTGAGCCGGAAGATCTTCGGCATCGGCCAGGCGGGCGTGTGGCTCTCCAGTCGCTCGACGGCGCGGGGTGAGAGGGCCAGTATGCCGTGACCCGCCTCCCCGCCCAGGACCTTCTGCCACGACCAGGTCACGACGTCGAGCTTCGGCCAGTCGATCTCCATGGCGAAGACCGCCGAGGTGGCGTCGCAGATGGTGAGCCCCTCCCGGCTGGCCGGGATCCAGTCGCCATCGGGAACCCGCACGCCCGAGGTGGTGCCGTTCCACGCGAACACCACGTCGCGCGCGAAGTCCACCGCGCCCAGGTCGGGCAGGGTGCCGTACTCCGCGCGCCGAATGCGGACGTCCCCTGGCGCGAGCTGCTTTTCCACGTCGGTGACCCAGCCCTCGCCGAAGCTCTCCCAGGCCAGGACCTCGACGCCCCGCGGTCCGAGCAGGGACCAGAGCGCCATCTCCACCGCGCCGGTGCCCGACGCCGGCACCAGGCCGACCCGGTAGTCGTCGGGAATGCTCAGGATCGATCGGCTGCGGTCGAGCACCTCCTGGATCCGCGCCCTCGCCACCACCGACCGGTGCGAGCGGCCGACGGCGGCCCCGCGCAGCGCGTCCAGGGACCAGCCCGGGCGCTTGGCGCACGGTCCCGATGAGAAGTGAGGCCGGTTGGGACGTCTCTCGGGCTTCACCATGGGACTTCGCTCGCTTCGGCTCGCTGCGCGCCGGCCTCTGCCCGGCTTGCGTGGAGGGCGCAGTCTATCGGTGCTCTCCGGGTGCGGCCATGCCCGGTGCGGCGAGGAGGGGTAGGCTTGCGCGATGTCGCGTCTCTCGTGGGTTCTCGTGTTCGCGGTCGCCGCGGGCTGCGCGCCCGTGCAGCGCATCCCGCTCGAGGTCGTGCCCGCGGACGCGTCCCTGTTCGTAGACGGCCGGGAGGTGCCGGGGTCGCCCGAGGCGATCGAGCTGCGCAGCGACCGCGACCACACCCTGTACTTCAAGAGCCCGGGCTACCGGCCGGAGCTGCGGGTGCTGGAGAGCCGGACCGATGCGGGCGAGGCCCGGCTCGAGCCGGATGCGGTCCAGGTCCGGCTGCGCTCGCTCCGGCCCGAGCGCCGGGAGGTCCGGATCGAGCCGGACCAGGCGCCCGCCGCACCTCTGGACTGACCTTCAAGGAGCCTCACGACGTTGGCGGAATCACGGGTCGAGCTGGAGCCGGTCAAGGCGCATCTGGAGTCGCTCCAGGATCGGATCTGTCGCGCCCTCGAGGCCGAGGCCGAGGACGGGGCGCGCTTTCAATGCGACGTGTTGCCGCGGGAGGGGGGCGGGGAGGCGCGGCCCCGGGTCCTCTCGGACGGCCGGGTGCTGGAGCGAGCCGCCGTGAGCTTCTCCCACACGGTCGGCACCCGGCTCCCCGCTGCGGCCACCGACCGGCGCCCCGAGCTGGCCGGCCGCCACTACGAGGCGGTCTCTCTCTCGCTCATCGTCCACCCGCGCAACCCGTACGCCCCGACCTCCCACGCGAACTTCCGCTTCTTCATTGCGACCGCCGAGGGCACG
>JAPUKG010000258.1 GCA_027295775.1 Pseudomonadota bacterium | reverse complement strand
CGCACGCCGCGCGTCGCCTCGCTGGCGTGCTGGCTCTGGTTCGAGAGGTCGACGTAGAAGTTCAGCGCGACGCCGAAGATGATCGATGTGAGGAACAACACCGCGAGCACCTCGATCAGGGTGAACCCGACCGACGAACGGCTGAAGCCAGCCGATGAACGAGAGGCCGGGATCAGAGGCCGGTGACGCCCGGTCACTGCCCTGCGTCCATCATCTGCTGGATCTTCTCCATCATGGCGTCGATGTTGGGCGAACCGTCGGGATTCAGGAACTCCGAGGCGTCCGGCCCCGCCGGCCCGCCACCCGCCGGGACCAGGCTCGCGATCGTGGCCTGGTCGTAGACGAGGGTACTGCGGCGCACCTCGTGCTCGTCCGCCGCCTCGAACCAGCGCACCATCACGGAAACCAGGCGCAAGAGACTTCCCTCGGTACGGTCGGGAGAAAACAGTGTTGACGACGAGCCCTCCGCCAGCTCCTCCTGGAAGGCGTCGCCGAGGTAGGGCGTCACGTCGAAGGGCGCGACCTCGATCACGAGCTGGAACTCCTCCAGCTCGGTCTCCTCGGTACCGATCTCGGGGAAGAGGCCCCCGGCCACCTCGGATTCCAGCCCGATCAGATACTCATCCGCCAGCAGCGAGGCCTGGAGGCGTCGCTTGCTCTCGCCTTCGGAGCGCAGTCCCTGAATCGCGCTGGTGGCGAGCACGCTGTACAAGATCCCGAGCACGAGCACGGCGGCCATCACCTCGAAGAGGGTGAAGCCCGGCGAACGGGTGCGAAGTGACGGAGGCCAGGGCACTACGCGTCCTCGTCGATGAAGCGGACCGCGTCGTCGAGAGGCAGCACCGCGAGCACGATGCGATCCCCCGAAGCATCCTCGATCACGATCTCCGCGGGCGAGGCGCTGCCGTCCCCGAAGAAGTCGATGGTGGACTCGCCCCGGGAGGTCCAGCCCTGGAGGGTCTCGAGACCGGCAAAGACGAGGGGATCTGGCAGCCGCTCGAAGCGCCCGAACAGGCCCGGAATCGGCTCGAACTCGCGGTTCCTGCGCGGCGGTGCAGCCAGCGGCAGCGGGCTCGCGCCACGCAGGTCGAGGCTCTCGAGATCGACGCGGACGGGCAATCCCGACTCGCCCCCGCCGAGCCACTCGACCCGGTAGGCGACCTCATCCAGGTCGACCAGCACGCGGTGGGGAACGCCCGTGACCAGGCTGCGGTGGCGCTCCAGCTCGAGCTGTGCCGCGAGGCGCTCCCCGGCGTCTTGCAGTCGCCGCCTGCGCAGCGCCTCGAAGTTCGGTCCGACGAAGCTGGCCAGCAGTCCCATGATCAGCACCACCGCCATGATCTCGATCAGCGTGAAGCCGCGTCGCCGCGACGCGTCGCGCCCACGGGCCGCCTGTCGCCGGGGCGACGCTGCGGGAGCCGTCACGAATCACCCCTCCGCGACTTCGTCGGGGGCCCAGTTGCCGATGTCCGCGTCGTTGCCCTCGCCACCGGAAGTACCGTCGGCACCGAACGACCAGAGGTCGTAGGAGTAGTCGTTGTGCTGGCCGGGAGACTCGTACTGGTACTCGTTGCCCCAGGGGTCGAGCGGGACGCGGCGCTGGCGCAGATAGCCTCCGGGCTGGTAGTTGCGGGCATCGGCCGGCTCGCGGATCAGCGCCTCGAGACCCTGCTCCGTCGTGGGGAAGACGGCGGCGTCCATCCGGTAGGTCTCGATCGCGGCGTCGAGCATCTTGACCTGTACGCGCGCGGTACTGACGCGGCTCTTGTCGATCTGCGGGACGATCGCGACGCCCACGAGCGTCGTGAGCAGCCCGATGATCAGCACCACCGCCATGATCTCGAGCAGCGTGAAGCCGCCGCGGCGGGTTTCCGTCCTTCGTTCCATGTCGATCTCCCTTAGCCGAGCGAGCTCGTCATCTGCAGCAGGGGCACGAGCGTCGCGAGAATGATGACCAGCACGAGGCCGACCATGATCAGGAGCAGGAAGGGCTCGAGCAGCGCCGTCAGGCGCGTGACCGCGGTCTCCACCTGCTCCTCGTAAGTGTCGGCCACTTTGGCGAGCATCGCCTCCAGCTGGCCGCTCTGCTCGCCCGCCTCGATCATGTGGGTCACGAGCGGGGGAAACTCGCCGCTGGCGCGCAGCGGCTCCGCGATGCTGGCGCCCTCGGTGATCGAGAGCCTCGCCGCCTCGACGGTCTCCGCGATGACCGTGTTGGCCGAGACCTCGCCGGAGGTTTGGAGCGCGCGGGTGATCGGCAGGCCTCCGGCCAGCAGCGTCGAGAGCGTGCGGGTGAAGCGCGAGATCGCCAGCAGCCGCACCAGGCGCCCGATCACCGGAAGTCGCAACATGAAGCGGTCGTAGGCGGCGCGTCCGCGGCCAGTGCGGGTGGCGGCGCGTAGCCCCAGGAACGCCGCAAGGCTCAGGATGGCCATCGCCCACCACCAGTCTCGGGTGAACTCGGACCCGGCGATGATGACGCGGGTGTAGATGGGCAGCTCCTGGTTCAGGCTCTCCAGCAGCTGGGTGATCTGCGGCAGCACCACCGTCACCAGCGCGCCCACCACCACCATCGCGAATCCGAACATCACCATGGGATAGATGAGGATCGAGCCGACCTTGTTCCGCAGCCGGACCTGGCTCTCCAGGTAGTCGGCCAGGCGCTCGAGCACCGTCTCGAGGGCGCCGCCCGCCTCACCGGCCCTCACCATGCTCACGTACAG
>JAPUKG010000257.1 GCA_027295775.1 Pseudomonadota bacterium | reverse complement strand
GGGGGAAACGCCGTCTCGGCGAAGGCCAGCAGACGGAAGGGCCGCGCCTCCTCGCTGTCGGGCCACTCGACCAGCGCGGCGTCGATGCCATCAGCGGAGGTTCCCGACATGAGTCCGATCACCAGCACGGCCTCCAAGGGTAGGGTCCCCCGCGCCGCAGATCGACGGGGAATCGACCCCGGCTCGTGCTTCGGTTGACAGGATGGGTGGGGGCCAGAATACTCCCGCCCTCTCCCGATCGGTCGGCGGGGACACGGGAGCCAGCGCAAATGAACGACGCTTCACGCACCCAGGGCTGGGCCATCTGCATCGGCGCGGCCGTCGCCGCGCTGCTCTTCGTGATCGGGATCCTGGGCGGCAGCTACTGGGCCCTCGCCATCCCGGTCGCCGTGCTGGTGCTGTTCGTGCTCGGGCTGGTGGCGTGGGTCGGCTACACGATCGCGACCATCCAGGTGGAGGTGGAGCCGGAGCCCGAGCCCGCCCCCGAGCCGGTGGACCGCGCCACCTCCGACGGCCCGGCCTAGCCCACTCGCTCCGTGCGCATCGCGCTGCTGACATACCGGGGCAACATGTTCTGCGGCGGCCAGGGCATCTACGCCGCCTGCCTGGCCCGCGAGTGGCACCGCGCCGGGCACGAGGTCCACGTCTTCGCCGGACCGCCCCTGCCCGAGCTCGAGCCGGGCATCCCCCTCCACGTGATCCCCAACGACAACGTGTTCGGCGCCGAGCACCCGGACTGGCTCGATCCGAAGCGCCCCTTCTCGCTGCTGAAGCCCCTCTCCCTGTGGGAGCTCGGCGTGTCGCGATTCGGGGTGTTCCCGGAGATGCAGACCTTCGGCCTGCGCCTGCTGATGCGCTGGAAGCGCTTCCAGGAGAAGTACCGCTTCGACGTCGTCTTCGACAACCAGTGCCTGAGCTGGGGGCTCCTGGGCATTCGCGCCAGCGGCGTCCCGGTGGTGTCGGTCATCCACCATCCTCTGCACATCGACCGCGAGGCGGATTTCACCATCGATCCGCGACTGGTGAAGAAGATCAAGCGCACGCTCTACTTTCCGCTCTTCATGCAGCAGCAGGTGGCGCCGCGACTGGATCGGATCGTGACCGTCAGCCAGGCCTCGCGGGTCGAGATCGAGCGCTACTTCGGGATTCCGCAGAAGGAGATCCCCGTGGTCTACAACGGCACCGACGCGGAGCTGTTCCGGCCGGTGCCGGAGCTGGAGAAGGAGACCGACCTCATCTTCGTCGGGCGCACCGAGGACCGGAAGAAGGGGATCGGCACCATGCTCGAAGCCCTGTCGCTACTGCCCGAGCGGGTGCGCCTGAAGATCGTCGACGGACGGATTCCCGAGGACGGCCTGGTGCCCAAGCTCGTGCGCCGCTACCGGCTCGAGAACCGGGTGGTCTTGCGCAAGGAGATGCTCTCGACCGAGGAGCTCGTGCGCCAGTACTCGACGGCGCGCATCGCCCTGGTGCCGTCCTTCTTCGAGGGATTCGGCTTCCCGGCGAGCGAGGCCATGGCGTGCGGCCTGCCGGTGATCGCCAACGCCGCCGGTGCGCTGCCGGAGGTGGTCGGCAGCGACGGCCACGCCGGACGGCTGGTCCCCCCGCGCGATGCCCGCGCCACCGCGGATGCCGTCGCGGACCTGCTGGCGGAGCCCGGCCGTGCCGAGGCGATGGGCCGCCGCGCTCGCGAGCGCGTCCTCTCCGTCTTCCGCTGGAGCGACGCCGCCGCGGGACTCGTGGAGGTATTCGAGGAGACCCGGCGTGCTGCTCACCGTCGACCTCGAGCGGCTTAGGGTCCGGCCGGGCCAGACGATCCTGGACGCCGGCTGCGGCGAGGGGCGCCACTGCTTCGGATGCCTCGAGCGGGGCGCCCGGGTGATTGGCCTCGATCTGGACCGCCCCTCCCTGGACGCCGCCGCCCTCCCGCTCCGCCGCCGCGCCGGCCAGCTGGGCTCGCTGGGCGAGATGGTCCAGGGCGACGCCTTCCACCTGCCCTTCCCCGACGCCAGCTTCGACCGGGTCATCTGCTCCGAAGTGATGGAGCACGTGCACGACTACCGCGGCGCGGCGCGCGAGCTGGCGCGGGTGACCCGGGCCGACGGCATCGTCGCCGTCACGATCCCCACCGCCACCAGCGAGCACCTCTACCTGCGCCTGGGCGACGAGTACTTCGAGAGTCCCGGGGGCCACATCCGCATCTTCAAGCCGCGCCAGCTCGCCGAAGGACTGGCCGCGGCCGGGCTGGCCACCCTCGGCGTCGGGTTCGCCCACGGCTTCCACACGCCCTACTGGGTGCTGCGCTCGGTGATGCACCTGCCCGACGCGGACCAGAGCCGTCTGGTCCGGGCGTACCGCCGCTTCCTGATCCGCGCCACCGGCTCGAAGCTGCTGGACCGGCTCGAGAAGCGGGTGCTCAATTACATCTGTCCCAAGAGCCTGATCCTGTACGCGGAGAAGCGGACCGCGGCCTCGTAGGGCCACGCGGGGAAACCGGATCGTGGAGCGCCCCCTGCACATCGCCTTCGTGGCCTACCGCGGCAACATGCTGTGCGGCGGCCAGGGCGTGTATCTCTGGTTCCTGGCCCGAGAGCTGGCACGCCGGGGCCATCGGGTCGACGTTCTGGTGGGCCCGCCCTATCCCGACCCCATGCCCTTCGCGCAAGAGGTGGTGGAGCTCCCGAACCAGCAGTTCTGGGCGCGCTGGTTCAGCCGCGACTACCGGGGCATGCTGCCCGAGGACGGGAGGCTCAAGATCCTGGCGCCCCTCCATCTCTACGAGCTGGGCGCGAGCCGGCTCGGCTTCCTGCCCGAGCCCTTCGCTTTCAGTCTGCGCGTGCTGAGCGCCATGGCCCGTCGCCTGCGCGCCGGCCGGCGCTGGGATCTGGTGCACGACGTGCAGTGCCTGGGCTATGGACTGCTCGGGCTCCGCGCCATCGGCCTTCCCCTGGTCACCACGGTCCACCACCCCCTGACCGTCGACCGTCGCGCCTCCTTCCTCCGCGACGACACGTTCATGGAAGCGGTCGGCACCATGCAGTTCTATCCGATCGGCATGCAGGCCTTCGTCGCTCGCCGCCTGGACCGGGTGCTCACCTCCTCGGAGACGAGCGCGCGGCAGATCGTGCGCGACTTCGGCGTCGAGCCGCGGCGGGTGATCAACGTGTGGAACGGTCTGGACACGGAGCTCTTCCGCCCCGATCCGTCGGTGAAACGGCGGGAGCGGGAGCTTCTCTGTGTGGGCCGGGCGGCGGATCCGAACAAGGGAGTCCGCACGCTCCTCCGCGCCCTGGCCCGGCTGCCCGACGACGTCTCGCTCACGCTCGTGGACAGCGACCATCCGGGCAACGAGGTCTTCCGCTGGGCCCGCGAGCTCGGAGTTGGCGGGCGGCTCCACGTCGTCGGCCACGTGCCCGTCGAAGAGCTTGTCGGTCTCTACCGGCGTGCCGGCCTGGTGGTGGTGCCCTCCCGGTTCGAGGGCTTCGGACTTCCCGCCGTCGAGGCCATGGCGTGTGGAACACCAGTGGTGGCCTGCTCGGCGGGCGCCCTGCCCGAGGTGCTCGGTGCCACGGGGGGCGGCGTGCTGGTGGAGCGCGACGACCCAGAGGCGCTGGCGAGCGGCATCGCAGGGCTGCTCGAACAGCCCGATGCCCGCGCGGTGTTGGGCGACCGGGCGCGCCGCCGGGTGGAGGAGATGTTCTCCTGGCCGCGCGTCGCCGCAGCCACCGAGTCGGTCTACAGGGAGATCGTCGCCGAGCGGCGGGGCCGGCCGGCCAGCACCGCCACGTCGGCCCAGGCCGGCGCGCGCCGGGCGATCCAGTCGAGGGCCTGAAGAGCGCCCCGGGCCACCCCCGACGGAAGGTGGCGGAGCGCCTGGGACCAGCCCGGCATGCCCCAGCCGAGCGACACGCCCTCGACGACCTCGAGGTCCAGGTGGCGCGACGCCTGCTCGCGCATCAGGTCGAGCTCGTAGCGGGTGAAGTGATCGCTGGGCGCGTCGTAGCCGCGCCGGCCGCGCCGCGGCGGTCGCGGCAGGAGACGCTCGCGCAGCTCGTCCCGAGCGCGAGCCACGCGACACGCGAGGGACTCGAAGTTGGCGATGGCCAGCACCACTCGGCCCGTCGGGCGGGTGACGCGCGCCATCTCTGCCACCGCCTCCTCGGGCCGGTCGAAGTGGTCGATCGCGCCCTTGCAGATGACCGCGTCGAAGCTCCCGGTGGCGAACGGAAGGGCGTCGGACCAGGCGCGCACCCAGCTCGGGAGCGCTCCCTCCCTCCGTCCGTCGCCCTCGGCGAACAGGCGCGCCATCCCCGACATGCGCGCCGAGGGCTCGGCACCCACCACCGCCGCTCCGCGAACCGCCAGGGACACGGCGTCCTGCCCCACGCCGCTGGCCACGTCCAGGATGCGGCGCCCGGGCTCGGCTCCGGCCAGATCGAGGGTGACGTCGGTCATGCGCGCGAACAAGAACTGGCTGTCCGGCGTCAGACCAGTGGGAATGACGTCGCTCATGTCGCGGTCGAGGTCGATGACACGCACGGCCAGCGAAGGTAGCGCAAGCCGACCCAAGGCCGGCGCGCGCGGGGCTGAAGGTGAAGCGGTATGATCCTCGAAGAGATGGCAGACGAGGCTGCGGCGGAGAAGGGCTCTCTCTCCAGGTCGGTCGCGGCGGCAGGGCAGGCGGCGCTCGACCGGTTCGTCTCGTTCCGGATCACCTACGTCGCCGTCTTCGCGTTCCTCCTGCTCTTCGTAATCACGATCGGCGGCGCCGAGGCGCTGCTCCAGCGCCAGTTCAGCCGCGATGTGGCGCGGGCCGTCGACGTTCGGAGCTTCGATCGCCCGATCGCGGCGCAGATCGAGTCGGGCGTCAGCCGGGCCGTCTACCAGTCGCTGTGGCTGCGGGCCGGCGGCCTGCGCGTCTCCACCCAGGTCTTCGCCCGTGATGGCACCTTGATCTACCTGGACGGGCGCTCCCTTGCGCCGCCTTCGTCGGGACTCGACCCGGCCTCGATCATGCGCGAAGCCGAACGGCTGCTCCCGCTGAGCGGGTCGGTCTCAGTGTCCCTTCCCATCGGTTCGCTGCTCTCGAGCGGAGTCCTCGTCGCGTACGCCACCGTGCTGCTGTGGACCCTCTTCCTCTACAACAAGCGCGTCGTCAACCGGGAGAACGCGATCCTCGACGCGGCCCAGGTCGCGCGCGACGCTACCCTGCGCCGCACGGAGGAGATCGACGCCGAGCTCGACGCGGTGCGCCGACGCCTGCGCGAACTCGAGCCTGCCGAGCGAGAGCACGCGGAGGAGATCCGCGGACTCCAGCGGGAACGCGAATCCCTGCACACGAAGCTGGCCGCGCTAGCGGAGCGCGAGGAGGAGCTGCGCAGCAAGGCCGCCCAGGCCGTCGATCTCGACCAGGAGCACCAGGCCCTCGAGGATCTGCTCGAAGAGGCCGCAAGCGACCTGTCCTCGAAGGACGAGGAGATCCGCAACCTCGAGAAGAGCTTGAAGCGCGCCTCCAAGCAGGCGGCCTCCGCAGGCAGCGGGCGCGGCCGGGAGGGCGACCTGCTCAGCCGGCGTCTGCGCACACTCTACAAGAGTCTCGAGATCGACGAACGCGCGATCGATGATCTCGTCAAGCTCCGCGATGAGACCATGAAGCTCAAGGCCGAGGAGAGTCTCAAGCGATTGGCCGACGAGCAGGACAACGTCGCCGTGCGCCGCAAGGTGGGCGGCCTGCCCCCCTACCTGTCCATCTTCGAACTCGGCTTCGCCGGAAAGGGGCGCATCTACTACACGCGGGGCCGCCAGCGAAGGTTCCGAGTCCTCTGCGTCGGTGCCAAGAACACGCAGAAGCCGGATCTAGAGTACTTGAGCCGCCTGCCTCGAGAGGCCTAGCAGGCTGCGGAAAATCGCCTTCCGCAGGCGCAGATCTGGGTTTCTGAGGACGTTTTCGCCTC
>JAPUKG010000256.1 GCA_027295775.1 Pseudomonadota bacterium | reverse complement strand
CAGGGGCGGGACTCCCGCTGCGGCGCCTGTCGTCATGCCGGCGTCCACCACGAGGGTGTGGCCGTTCACGTAGCCGGCCGCGTCGCTCGCGAGCCAGAGTGCCGCCTGGGCGATGTCGTCTGCCATGCCCGCGCGTCCCTTCAGGGGAGAGGCTTCCGCAAGGGTCTTCGCAGCACGTTCGACCCCGTCGGGATCCCCGTAGATGACGTCCGCCACCATCGGTGTCGCCATGTTGCCCGGGGCGATGCAGTTGACGCGGATCCCATGGGGGCCGAGCTCCGCGGCCACGTTGCGCGTGAGCCCGATCAGGCCCGCCTTCGCCGCGGCGTAGACGTGGGGGCCCAGCCCTCCCTGCAGGCCGGCGACACTCGAGGTGCACAGGATGGTCCCACTGCCGCGGGGCTTCATCACGCGCGCGGCGTGCTTCATGCAGAGGAACACGCCCCGGAGCAGGATCGCCATGGTGGCGTCGTAGTCTTCCGCTGGCGTCTCGTCGATGGGGCCGATCGCGCCGACCACGCCGGCGTTTGCGAACATGCAGTCCAGCTGGCCCCACTCTCCGGTAGCCCGATCTACCGCCGCGGCGATCTCCTCTTCGCGGGTTACGTCCGTCTGCTGGAAGCAAGCCGCGGCTCCGAGCTCCGCGGCGAGAGCCTGTCCGCGCTCCCGCTGTACGTCCGCGACGACCACTCGCGCCCCCTCGGCGACGAAGCAGCGGGCCGTGGCTTCGCCGAGGCCACTCGCGCCACCCGTGATCACCGCGGTCGTTCCGGTAAGCCTGCCCATGATTCGCTCCTTTCGCTGCTCGTCCGAGCGCCGTTTCCAGCAGTCTCCGTCGCCCCGAGTCCGCCATCGTCGCGCAGCTGCCGAGCTCCGTCACCGGTAGCTTGCGACCCTGCGCCGATGGCGATTGCGGTACCCTCCCTAGCATGCCGGAGACCCACAAGACCTTCTGTCGCTTCTGCCATGTTTTCTGTGGCCTCGAGGTGGATGTCGACGAGGGACGGGTCGTGGCGGTGCGCGGGGACCGCGACAACGAGGTGACGCGCGGCTACACCTGTTCCAAGGGCCGCGCCGAGACCGAGCGGATCCACCATCCCGACCGCCTGCTGGCGCCCGAGCGCCGCGATGCGGACGGCTGGACGCAGCTCGGCAAGCAGCAGGCGCTCGACGAGGTCGCCGAGCGACTCGGCGACATCGTGGCGCGCCACGGCCCCGATTCGGTCGCGGTCTACACCGGCTGCGGCGGCCACCGCACCGCGGCCGGCGGCCCCTGGTTCGTTCGCCGCTGGCTCGAGGCGTTGGGCTCGAGCCGGATGTACACCTCGTTCACGATCGATTCGCCGAGTCTCGCAGTCGCCGGGAACCGCTTCTTCGGAGGACCGGTTCCCTGCAATCTGCTGGACGTCGAGCGCGCCGAGTGCTCGATGTTCGTGGGCACGAACCCGGCGCGATCACACCAGCTCAACATGGCCCAGTCGAACCCCGCGCACCGGATCAAGACGGCAAAGCGCGGGGGCATGAAGGTCATCGTCATCGACCCGCGGCGTTCGGATGTCGCGCGCATGTCGGACATTCACCTTCAGGTGAAGCCGGGCGAGGACGCGACGCTGCTGGCGGCGATGCTCAAGCTGATTCTGGATCGTGGGCTCCAGGATCACGAGTATGTCTCTCGCTACGTGAGCGGCGTCGCCGAGCTGCACGCCGAGCTCGAGCCGTTCGACCTCGCCTACGCCGAGCGACGTACCGATGTTCCCGCGAAGCTCATCGAGGAAGCCGCGGTCATGTTCGCTACGGCGAAGACCGGCGGCGCCACCACGGGCACCGGCCTCAGCATGGCGATCCACCACAACCTGGCGACGCAGCTGGTGATGGCGCTCAACGGTGTGTGCGGGCGCTACGACCGCGCGGGCGGCATGACCCGGAGCGAGGGCGCGCTGGGTCACCAGTTCACGTCCGACTCGGGCCCGATCCGTGTCGGGACGCCGCCCAAGTCGCGCATCCGCGGCATTTCCGGCACGCCCGGCGTGTTCGGCTCCTATCACGAGCTTCCCACGAACACGCTCGCCGACGAGATCCTGACGCCGGGCGAGGGGCAGGTCCGAGCGTTGATCGTGAACGGCGGCAACCCGGCGCTGGTGTTCGCCGAGGCAGAGCGGGCAGGGCGCGCCCTCGACGACCTCGAGCTGCTGGTCGTGCTGGACCTTTTCCGATCCGCGACCGCCGAGCATGCCGACTATGTCTTCGGCGTGCGCCACCCCTTCGAACGGTCGGATGTGTCCAAGCTGATGGACGCCAGCTACCCGTTCCCGTTCGGTCACTACACGGAGCCCGTGGTCGAGGGGCCGGAGGAGACGATCGAGGAGTGGGAGGTGTTCTGGGGACTCGCCACCCGGATGGGCTTGCCTCTTCGCGTGGGCCACCTGACCGCCGACCAGAAGCCGACCACCGACGAGCTTCTCGACGCGATGTACCGCCACGCCCAGGTTCCGCTCGACGAGCTGCGCAAGCACCCGAGTGGTCTCGCTTTCGGTGAGCGTCACATGCAGGCGGGCGGCGTGGTGCCGAACATGATCGGCCACCCGGACTCGAAGATGTCGGCCGGACACCCCGCCGTGCTGGCCGAGCTGCGCGAGGTGGCGGCCGAGGAGATCATGTC
>JAPUKG010000255.1 GCA_027295775.1 Pseudomonadota bacterium | reverse complement strand
GACGCAGACGACCTCCCATCCGACCCCTCGGCTCCTCTTGCGTCGGTTGCCGTGGATGCGATGCCCGATGCCCCCGATCCGGCCGAAGCGCTTGGCGTCGACGTGGAACAAGCAACCCCATCTTCCTCAGAGAGCACCCTCAGGTGTCAACAACCTCCATGGGTCCCACTGCTAGCCGCGGAAGATCAACTTGTAGTTGCGCTTGGCCAGGCGGTGGCGGGGCTCGTAGCGGAAGAGCTCCGCGCAGCCGGTGCCCTCGAGGGCGGCGTCCACCTGGGCCCGCTCCGCCTTGGGGAGGTCGCGGTAGGCGTCGACCGGTCGCTGCAGCATGTACAGGGAGTAGGCGCTGGTGGCGCGCTGGAACTCGACCCCGCCGAGCGCCGCCCGATACTGGCCGACGATGCGCGGCGGCTCCTCCTGGGACGACGGCCGGTCGTCGGCCCAGTCCTCGAAGGCGGCGATGCCGTCGAGGATCACGGGCACCGCGTCCCGGCCGATCAGCTCCAGCAGCGGCCGCAGGGTCGAGGCCAGCGCATCCTTCTCGAGCCACTCGCCCGCCGCATCGGGGTCGGGCCGGTTCATGCGCTCGATCCAATGGCAGACGCGGGGGGCCGTCTCGCGCAAAAGCCGGCCGGAGACGGCGTCCAGGTAGAGGTGAGCGTAGAGGGGGCCCATCAGCGCGCAGTCGGCCAGCGACATGCGCTCACCCAGCAGGTAGCCGTGGCTCTCGAAGTGAACCGAGAGGGCGTCGAGCAGGGTTCGCAGATGAGCCTCGATGGGCTCGCGCGTCTTCTCGCTCACCCCCAGCATGGCCAGCGAGCCCGACATCCGGTCGGCGAAGCGGTTGGCCACCTCCGGGTTCCCGCCCATGGCGGCGAAGTCCTGGCGCGCCTTGGCCTCGCTCTCGGGGAAGCTCCAGCGGTAGTGCATGGCCGGAAGGATCATGAACTCGTCGGCGTACAGCTCCCACAGGTAGGCGACCACCTGCTGCACCGGTGTGGTCGGGTAGAGCGGCGGCTGCGGGAAGCGCTTCTCGAGGGCGTCGAGGATGTCGCTCGTATCCTGGAGAACCTCATCCTCGGGCGTTACCAGCACCGGAATGAAGGCGAGTCCCGTGCGCGGCAGGATCACCCCCCGGTAGTCGGGCAGGACCTCGACGTAGTGAATCGCCTTGTAGCGGAGCGCGGGCCGGACCTTGGCCGAGAAGTACGAGGCCTCGGCTCCGTGGTAGCGAAACAGACCGGACATCAATCTCCCCCGTTCACTCTTGTCCGTTCACTCTTTTCTGTTCAGGGAGGGCGCTGTCACTACCTGGGCATCGTCTCGCAGGTCGTCCAGGTACGCGCGCAGGGCGTCGTCGCCCAGGCGGCGCTTCCACTCGGCCCGCACCTGGGGAAGCGCCTGCTCCAGGTCGGGTACGCGCCGCGGCTCGCGACCGACTAGCTGGATCAGATGCACGCCGGTGCCCGAGCGCACCGGCTCGCCGATCTCGCCCACCTCGAGGTCCAGGGCGCTGCGCAATGCGGTGGGGCCGAGGTACTCGCGCAGCTTGGTGGCGGGCAGGTAGGCGTCGGGAACCGGTGAGATCTCGACGTCGCCCAGCTCCTTCCGGACGACCTCGAAGGGCTCGCCGTCCAGCAGGCGCCGGCGCGCCTCTGCCGCCGACTCGCGCGCGCGCGTCTCCTCGGCGGCGTCGCGCGCGCGGAAGAAGATCTGGCGCACACGCGCGCGGCCCGGGCGGGTGAAGAAGTCCCGGTGCTCCTCGAAGAAGGCCGCGAGCTCGCCCTCGGCGGGGTCGCGATCCTCCACACTCGACACCACCGAGTCGATCAGCGCGCTGGTCAGGTCCGCCCGGACCCGGCGGTCCACCTGGGGCAGGCCCAGCGCGAGGCCGCGCTGCACCAGCAGCTCCTCGTCGATCATCCGATCGAGCACGTGGCGCCGCGCGCGCTCGTCCACCGGCTGTCGCGTGTCGCTCTCGAGTCCGGCCACCAGGCGCTCGAATTTCTCGGCCCAGATCAGGACGTCGTTCACCCGCGCCACGCTGCCCTCGGGCAGATCGTCTCCGTCGTCGGGGACCCCGGTCAGGAGTCCCGTTGCGGCCAGGCCGAGACCGAGCGCTGCGGCGATCGCCAGCAGGGCGGTGACTCGCCGCCGCGCCTGCGGATCGTCGGCTTCGCTCATGCTTTCGCCGCGCCTCCGGGCGCATGAGAACACAGGCCGTGGGGCGATTCAATCGAGCGCGAGATCGGAGAACGCCTCGATCGCCGCCTCTCGAAAGGCTTCGAGCGCGGGGCTGGCTCGTGCGCCGGGGCTGGAGAGCTTCTTCCACCACATCGAGTCCGTGAGGACGCGCTTCCCGGGCTCGACCAGGCGGAGCCGCTTGCGCGCCACGAACGGCGCGGCCACGTGCCGCGGCAGGATGCCGACACCGACTCGCTTGAGGATCAGGTCCAGCGCCAGGTTGGTGGTGGCGGCCCAGATGCGGACGTTCAGCCGGGGCGGCTTGCGGCGGAAGTGGTACGCGATCCAGCGGTGGATCAAGGGGTCGCTCTGGTAGTAGTCGACGACGGGAACGCGCCCGAGGACGTCGAGCGAGAAGCGCCCCCGAAGCAGGCTCGCCGCCCCCACCAGGACCAGCTCCTCCCGGAACAGCCGGGTGGCCTCGATGCGACCGCTGGCGTCGCCCTCGGGATCGAAGGAGAGGACCGCGTCCATGCGGCCCTCGAGGAGTCCGGCGACCAGCTCGTCCCGCGAGCCGTACAGGAGCTTGACCCGCACCTTCTCGTGGGCGCGGCTGAACTCGGCCAGGAAGCTGGCCAGTCGCTCGCGGGGGAAGCCGACGAAGAGGCCCAGCCGGATCAGGCCCCGCGGCTCCCGCTCCTCGTTTCTCACCTCGGTGAGGGTCTGCGCCAGCCGCGCCTGGTATTCGCGGAAGCGTCGGTACAGCAGCTCCCCTTCCCGGGTGAGCACCAGCCTGCGCCCCACCCGGTGGAACAGGCGCACATCGAGTGCGTCCTCCAGGGCCGACAGGCTCTGGCTCACCGCCGAGGGGGTGAGAGCCAGGTGCCGGGCTGCGGCCGTCACCCCCGCCTGCTCCGCGACCGCGAAGAAGGTGTTCAGCTTGTTGAGGTCGATCTGTTGGAGCTCCATCGCAGTTAATTTAGCTCTCCTAATCGAACTATGTATATCATTTAATTGTGCGAATCAATCCGCTGGCCGTAACCTCCGAGGGGAGAGGAGGCAGGGCCCATGGTGGATGCGCGCGAGCTCCTGGCTCAGTCCGATCCCCAGCTCCACGGGCTCCTGCTGGGGGAGGAGCGCCGGCAGGCGAGGGGCGTCGAGCTGATCCCGTCCGAGAACTACACCTACCCGGAGGTTCTCCTCCTGCTGGGCTCGGTCTTCACCAACAAGTACGCCGAGGGCTATCCGGGACGGCGCTACTACGGGGGCCAGGAATTCACCGACGGGGTCGAGGAGCTGGCACGGGCGCGCGCCCGCGAGCTGTTCCGCTGCGAGCACGCCAACGTGCAGCCCCTCTCGGGCTCGCCCATGAACCAGGCGGTCTACCTGGCCTTCCTCGATCCGGGTGACACGATCCTGGCCATGGACCTCTCCCACGGCGGACACCTGACTCACGGCTCTCCGGTCTCGCACATGGGCCGGCTGTTCCACTTCATTCGCTACAAGACCCGGCCCGAGCGGGACGGACGGGTCGACTTCGAGGAGCTCCGGCGCCTGGCGCGGGAGACCCGGCCCCGGCTGGTCCTGTGCGGGACCACCTCCAGCCCGCGGGAGGACGACTACGCGTCCTTCAAGGCGGTGGCCGACGAGGTCGGCGCTCTCACCATGGCCGACATCTCCCACATCGGGGGGTTGGTGGCCGCCGGGGCCATGCGCAACCCCTTCGACGCCGGCTTCGACGTGGTCACCACCACCAGCCACAAGAGCCTGCGGGGCCCGCGCGGCGGCATGATCCTGTGCCGGCGCGAGCACGCCGAGCGCATCGACAAGTCCGTCTTCCCCGGACTCCAGGGCGGGCCGCACATGAACCAGGTCGCGGCGCTGGCGCTCACGCTGCGCAAGGCCGGCGAGCCGGACTTCCGCGCCTACGCCGCCCAGGTGCTGCTGAACGCCCAGGCCCTGGCGGAAGCGTTGCTCGACCGCGGCGTCGAGCTCGTGACCGGCGGCACCGAGAACCACATGCTGGTGATCGACACGGTGGCGAGCTTCGGCCTGGACGGCCGTGTGGCGGAGCGGGCCCTCGACGACGTCGCCATCACCGTCAACAAGCAGATCACCCCCGACGACCCGAACCCGCCCCTGCGCCCGAGCGGCATCCGGCTGGGCACGCCGCCGGCCACGACCCGGGGCATGAAGCAGGACGACATGCGCCGCCTCGCCGGCTGGATCGTCGAGGTCCTCCGCCACCCGCGCACCGGCGCCGACCAGCAGCGCCTGCGCGCCGAAATCGAGGACTTCTGCCTGACCTTCCCCGTCCCCGGAATCTAGAGGGCAGGGCCGCTTCGCTTCTCCTGGCTGGGAGCGCGGGGCGGCGGGGCGGCTGCGCTCCATGGCTCGGCTTTGCAGTCCGGTGAATCGACACGCGGGTCGGCGGATCACGCGGATCCGCTCGCGCTGTCCGCAGTTTGGCCTTCGCTCTACTTCCGCGCAGCGGCCCCGCCGCCCCGCGCTCCGGACTGGGGGTGCGTGTCGCGGCTGGTTCCGGGTGGCACCTCCCAGAGCAGATCACCGGTTTCGATGGAGACGGCGGGCAGCGAAAGCGATTCGAGTGTTCCAGAATGGGCGCCAGTGCCCTTCCTGCAGCCAGGAGACGTCCATGAGTTACCGAGTCATCCAGTGGTACACGGGTTCGATTGCCCGCGAGCAAATTCGCATGATTCAGAGCAACCCCGAACTCGAATTGGTCGGGGCGGTGGTGCACCACGAGGCGAAAGCAGGAATCGACGTCGGCGACATTATGAAGGGCGAAGCCACGGGAGTCACGACCGTAGGCAACATTCGCGACGGTCTCGCAATCAATGCAGACGTGGTGCTCTACAACGCTCCATTCGAGCGCTACGACGAAATCATTCGCATCTTGGAAACGGGTAAGAACGTCATCACCCCGAGCGCCGCCTTCTTTCCCTGGAGCCGTCCGGAGCTGAGCGAGATCGAGACGGCTTGCGAAAAAGGCGGCGTGACGCTGCTCGGAACTGGCGTAAACCCGGGCTTTGCCGGGGACGTGCTCCCGCTGGTTGCGTCGTCATTGTGCGCGAGAGTGGACCGTGTGCATATCCAGGAGGTCGGCGAGCTGAGTGGTTGGGACCCCTTCATGTTGACGGAGGTCATGAAGTTTGGCCGCGAGGTGAAAGAGCTCGAAGACGATGCATCGTACTTCGATCTCATGTCGAACTCGTTCCAGCAGTCGTGCCGGATGCTCGCCGAGGCGCTCAACTTCGAGGTGGACAACGTAAGCACTCGCCCAGGATTTGCGCGCGCCAAGCGCGATCTTCTCGATGGGCGCGTCAAGCGGGGGACCGTTGCTGGCATCCACCTCCAGGTGGTTGTGACTTCCAAGGGTTCGCCTGTCGTGACGGAAGATCTCTACTGGAAGCTCGACGACGACCTTGCCCTGAGCCAAAACGCCGCCTGGGACCTCGATCCCGACGCCGGAGAGTGGCAGATCACGATCGAAGGCAATCCGATCGTGAAGCTCGGCGCACAGGTCTCGAGGGCGAAGGGGCAAGGGGGTGCCGGCCAAGTGGCCACTGGCGCTCGCATGGTCAATTCGATCAAAGACGTCTGCGAAGCAGCCCCAGGCATCCTGACGGCAGCGACTGCCCCGATGCCGCGCTGCTGGAACTTCCCGACCGTCGCGTAACGGCCACCTGGCGATCGAAAATGGGGCGCGGTGCATCGAGCACGGGAATCTGGTCGATGCCCCAACCGCGGCTGGTCCTCGGGGCGGACGGACACGGACACACCCCTATAGGGGTGTCCGTTGTCCGCCAGGACTGGAGCCCGCGGCCGGACGGGACCGCTCACTAAACCGGCTAGTGTCGATCTCTGCTCGACCACGATGCTCTCCGAGGTAGGTAGGCCCGGAGACGAGAGAAGGAAGTCAGGAAAAGCAATCATGGTCACTAGTTATCGCAATCCGGCTTCTCCTCGACAGGGTGGCCGACACCGCCCCATGTGTGTAGCTTCCAGCAACCCCCGCGGCGCGTCTCGGATGGCTGACCGCACGCGGTCGGGAGGGCCGATGTCGAGCCCCGAGCCCAGCTCCGAATCCAGCCTCACTCCGACCCAGGCCGAGACCGATGTCGCCACCCTGCGCCGCGACGGATACGTGATCCTGCGCGAGGTCATCCCGCCCAACATCGTGGAAACGGTGCGCCGCGAGCTTTCGCCTTTCCTCCACGGGAAGCTCATGGGGCGCAACGAGTTCGAGGGACTCAAATCCGAGCGCGTGTACGCGCTGCTCGCCAAGTCCCCCACCATGGCGGACCTCATCGAGCATCCGCGGGTGCGGGGATCGTGGACCAGCTGCTCTCGCCCACTTATCTGCTGTCAGCCGCCCTCGCGGTCTACACGCACCCAGGCGAGACCGCGCAGGCCTTCCACTGCGACGACGGCGCGACGCGCGCACCACGGCCCCGCGACATGGTGGGTGTCTCCGCCATCTGGGCAATCGACGACTTTACGGCGGTGAACGGCGCGACAGAGGTCATCCCCGGCAGCCACCTCTGGGATCACGAGCTGCACGAAGACCCGAACCCCGAGAGCATCGAGAAGGTCCTCATGCCCGCCGGCTCGGTCGTGGTCTTCGCCGGCAGCCTCTACCACCGCGGCGGCGCCAACAACAGCGACTCGACCCGCCTCGGCATCACCCCGCAGTACTGCCAGCCGTGGCTGCGGCAGCTCGAGACCATGGTGCTCGCCGTCCCGCCCGAGATCGCGCGCAACTACTCGGTGCGTACCCAGGAGCTCCTCGGCTACAGCATCGCCTACCCGAGCTTCATGGGATACGTGGACGGCATGCACCCGCGCCGCCTGGTCGATCCGGACTACAAGGGCCTGAAGCAAGAGAACGCGGGAATCCCCGACGCACTGCGCATGAAGTCCTGAACCTCCGCCGTCGAGCCGCTCTGGGCGCCACGAGCCATAGGTATGGTCAAGCCCAAAGATGGGGCGGAACACGCCGGCGCAGCTAGCCGCTAAGCGGACGAGCCAACCGCCCACGGATTCGGAGCGGACTGCTGTCCCGTTCGCATGGTATAACGCCCAGGGTCCCGATGCGTCTGGTAGCCCGCATCTTTCTGCGTAGCCTACTCGCCGCACCGGCCTTCGCCCAAGAGGTCCACCTCGGGACTTCCCGACTGCTGATCTGGAGCCCACCGCCGGAGACGTGCTTTGTGGAACGTGCAAGGCGCTGCCTGAAGAGGAACGCAAGAAGCTCGCGCAGAAGGACATCTAGAGTGCTGCGCGATGTTCGACGCGATCTCGGAGGACCATTGAAACGACGCCACTGGCCACGACGCGCGCTGCCCGTGCTTCGCGTGCAAGACCGCCGACTGCGACCACGAGGGTCCGCCGGGCGTCGTGGAGTACGGGGACGGCTCGCTGGTGTGTCTGACGTGCCTTGAGCCAGCAGCGGCGTAAGCCCCAGGCAACACGAAGGTTGGTGTTGATGTTGGCCATGGGCCCTGAGCGCGGTCGAGTCGCCCACAGGAGCATGTCAGGGCCTGATCCTGGCCCGCCAGCGAAACTCCCCTGCGA
>JAPUKG010000254.1 GCA_027295775.1 Pseudomonadota bacterium | reverse complement strand
ACGCGGACGCGCCGCTGGTGCTGGTATCGATCGCCGAGGGCGCGGTGCGCTTCACCGAGGCCCTGGTGGAGCAGCTCGCGGAGCGCGCGATGCGGCCGACGGTGCAGACCGTGCGGGCCAGACGCAGCGAGGGGATGGAGCTCGGCGCTGTCCAGGTGGAGGGCTTCGACATCGCCGCTCTGGATGACTGCGACGTGTTGGTCGTCGACGATATCGCCGACGAGGGACGGACCCTGCGCGCGGTACTCGCCCTGATCGAACTGGCCGAGCCCCGCTCGCTCAAGATCGCCGTCTTGGTCGACAAGTGCGGAACGCCGCGGGAACCCCTGCAGCTCGACTACGTGGGCTTCCAGGTGGAGCGCGGCTGGGTGGTGGGCTTCGGGATGGACCTCGACGGCGAGCTGCGCGACCTGGACGAGATCGGCGTGGTGGCGGGAACCGACGAGCTCTAGGCGTCGGCTCGGGCCGGCGAGACGCTTACCACAGCGCCAACGGCCTCGTGATCCGAGAGCGCGCGGCCCGACACCGGGTCCACGGCGGCGATCACCTCGGGGCTGCGCACCTCGAGCCCGCGGCAGAAGAGCCAGTCCAGGTGCAGGACGCCCCGTCCGTCGCTGTCCGGGCCGGGCTCCACCACGCGCTGGGTCCCCTGATCGAGTCGGTTGCACGAGCGCCACTCCCAGCCCCGCTCGTCCAGCAGGCGGAAGAGGGGCTCGTGGGGAATCGGGTTGCGCAGCCGGTCCGGATCGGCGCGGAAGGCATCGCGGAGGCGCTCGGCGTCGCGATGCGCCGGGCCCAGGGACGACGTGTTCATGTCGCCGCCGATCACGGCGGGGCCGCCCGGCGCGTAGTCCTCGACGGCGTCCAGCAGAACCGCGAGCTGGGTCGCACGCTCGTCGGGCTCGCTGTGGCTCTCCAGGTGGACGGTGGCGAGGGCAATCGGTCCCGAGGCGAGGTCGACCGAGGCGAGCAACGCCATGCGCCCGCCGACCCGCCGCTCGCCGAGCTCGCCGTCGAACCAGCGGCCGTCGCGCGTCAGGCGCACGAGGCGCGGCCGCTCGAGCGGACGGGGCGAGAGGATCGCCGCCCCATGGAAGCCGATGGCGTTCGCCTGGCCGGCGAGCGCCCCGCGCTCCCGGGCGTCGCCGAGCCCCAGCTCGAGGAACTCGACGCCGTAGACGTGGCCGCAGCCCAGGCGTTCAGCCAGGTCCCGGGCGGTGTGGCGCTGCCCGGTGCGCGCCATTCCCCAATCGAGCTCGGACAGCAGATGGACCTGCGCGCCGGCGGCGCCCAGCATGGCGGCGGCGCCGTCGGGGAAGCGTCCGCGCTCTGCGTTCCATGCGACCACACGGAGGCCGTCGTCATCGGCGGGAGCGCCCGCTGCGCCGTCCGGCGGCGAGGCCTGCTCGAGCGCGGCCAGGTCCTGGAGCTCCTCCAGGAGCCGGGCGTGGGTGTCCAGCGACGGCGGGAGCGCGAGCATGCGTTCGCGCTCTGCGGGCGCGACGACGGGCAGCCGGTCTAGCGCGGCGACTGCGTCACCACTCGCCGAGGCCCGCGTCCATCGTCGGATTCTGGAGCCAGGTGCCGATGTCCTGGCCGAGCGTCTTGGCGCACCGGCCGAAGAAGGCGCAGTTGCCCTTGTATTGGCCCATGAAGCCGCCGCCGGTGGAGCGACGGGCGCGGAAGCTCGCCACGACCACGCCGCCCTCGCGCAGCTCGCCCTTGACGATCATGCCCTTGAAGCGCCCCGAAAAGGCGTTGCCCCGCTCGAACATCTCAGTGATCTCGACCGAGAGGATCTTGCCGCTGCCCGCGCCGGGCAGCTTATCGACGCGCTCCACCTCGAAGCTCGAGCCGGCGAACTGCGCGATGAAGCTCGAGAGCTTGTCCGGCACCTGACACTCGTCCAGGACCGCCTTTCGCACGTTCGCCTCCTTGGCGATCGGGATCTGGCGTTGCAGCACCAGCTTGCCGCCCGCTGCGGCGACGGATGGAACGGCGACCCAGACCGCCGCTACGAGGACTGCCACGCCGACCCGTCCGATGCCGTCGATCGCGCTCTTCCACATGCCGGTGCCCCCCCCTTTGGTAAGGGCCTCATGGTAGACCCGGGCGTCGGCTCGCGCGAGAGCCCTCAGACCAGTCCCAGCGCGAGCCTCTGCACCCGGTCCGGGGCGAAGCCTAGATCGCGCTGCGGCCGGAACGGCAGCGGTGTCTCGAGGGGCGAGTCGAAGCGCAGGAACTGGAGCTGGAGCACGAAGCGGTCGCGGGTGTTGCCGCGGCTCCCGTGGTGCAGGCATCGGGAAGTGTCGACGAAGGCGGCGCTCCCGGCGGGACCCACGAGCCGCAGCGCGCCGTCCCCCACGCCCACGGCGTCTAGGGCCTCGTCGGCGAGGTGGCGTTTGGGCCTTCGCTGGGCGCCCTGGACGACTTCGGACAGGGAGGCGGGGAGGAACGTGAAGGGACCCTGCTCCCCATCCGTGTCGGTGACGTTCACGAGCAGCTTCAGCTGCCTGCGGTCCTCTTTGTCGATGTGGTAGCGCTGGCTCGAGAGCTGGGTCTCGTTCGGGGGCGACCACCAGAGGTTCGCGGCCGCGAGCAAAGGCACCGCGCCCAGGTAGCGCGCCGCGGTCGCCACGATCGGCCGCGACACCATGAAGCGGATCAGCTCGGGGTAGCGGCAGAACTCGTCCCCCGCCACCACCGACAGCAGGAAGTCCTTGTTGGGATTGCGCTGGTAGGCGCTGCGCTGGCGGCTCTCGCGGCCCTCCTCGACCAGGGCCTGGCAGCGAGCCACGACCTCGTCGAGGCCGGGCAGCTCGCCGGGCCCGACGATCCGGTAGCCGTCGCGCTCGAGGGTGTCTTCGGCCGCGGTCGGCTCGGCCGGCGCGAGCCCGCCCAGCGCCTGCTTCCGCTGCCAGGCCTGCACCGGGTGGGCCGCGATCTTCACCGCCCGCACCAGGGGATACGCGAGCCGCGACGGGATGCCGAGCTCGTTCTCGAGCCGCTTGGTGAGCGCGGTCCCCGAGATACGCTGCTTCACTGTCTGCATCAGCGCAGGTCCAGCTCGCGAAGCCGCGCGAAGGGATAAATCCCGGTGCTGTGCCCGTCGCTCCACTCGATCTGGATGGCGTAGCGCCCGACGGGCTCGATGCGCAGGGGGTGGACGTCGGGCGGTACGCTCTCGGGGTCGAGGCGGTTCTCGCCGCTCCACTCGTCGACGCACTGGGCGCAGGCG
>JAPUKG010000253.1 GCA_027295775.1 Pseudomonadota bacterium | reverse complement strand
GAAGCACGAAACCCTCTCCAGCCGGCTCGGCGGGAGAGGGTTTTCGCGTTGGGCTCGTTCGCTGTGGCGCTAACTCTCTCCCGCCCTGCTAAGCAGCAGGCTCAGAAGAAGCTCGAGTCGCCCGAACCGAACGTGCATGGTTCCGCGTGTGTACCCGACGCCTCCGCGGCCGTCAAGGGTGCTGACTCGGGGTCCGCTCTCCCTCCGCTGCAATCACGGGCGGTGGAACGGATCAGCCCACGCCCGCCAGGGCCAGGCGGTCGCCCCAGCGCAGCTCCACCGCCCGTCGGGTCTCCGGGGCGCGGCCCAGCCCCGGGTCCCGGCGCACGGCCTCGAGCGCCGCTTCGCGAGCGACCGACACGAGCCGCGCGTCGCGCAACAGGTCGGCCACGCGCAGATCGGGCAGGTGGCCGTGCTGGCGCGTGCCCAGGAATTCTCCGGGGCCGCGGATGCGCAGGTCCGCGTCGGCAATCCGGAAGCCGTCGGTCGTGTCGAGCATGGCGCGCAGCCGCGCCTCGCCGTCCTCGCTGCCGCCTCGGGCCACCAGCACGCACGTGCCCGGCCGGTCGCCCCGGCCCACCCGACCGCGCAGCTGGTGGAGCTGGGCCAAGCCGAAGCGCTCGGCGTGCTCGATCACCATCAGGGTGGCGCCCGGCATGTCCACGCCCACCTCGACGACGCTGGTCGCCACCAGGATGTGGGTCTCGCCGCGCTCGAAGCGCGCCATGGCGGCGCCGCGCTCGGCGGACTCGAGACGTCCGTGCACCAGGTCGACGTTCAGGTCCGGGAACGCGCCGCGAATGCGCTCGGCGGACTCAGTGGCCGAGCGCAGATCGATCTTTTCGCTCTCCTCGACCAGCGGGTACACCACGTAGACCTGCTCGCCGCGGCTCGTCGCCTCGCGAATCAGGCGAACCACCTGCCGTCCCTCCCCCGTGCGGAGCAAGAGCGTCCGGGTCGGAGCGCGCCCGGGCGGCAGCTCGTCGATCACCGAGAGGTCGAGATCGCCGTACAGGGTGAGCGCCAGGGTGCGCGGGATCGGCGTGGCCGTCATCACCAGCGCGTGCGGGTGGCGATCACCGGTGCACTTGGCCGCCAGGGCCTGTCGCTGGATCACGCCGAAGCGGTGCTGCTCGTCGGTGATTGCGAGCGCCAGCCGGGCGAAGCGGACGTCGCCCTGCACGAGCGCGTGGGTGCCGACGACCAGGTCGACGTCGCCGTCCGCCAGGGCGCGCCGGACCGCGTCGGCCTCCGGCCGCGCCACCGAGGAGGTAAGCAGCGCAACGCGCACCCGCTCCGCGGGGTCGACACTCTCGGCCAGACGACTCAGGGTGCGCGCGTGCTGCTCGGCGAGCAGCTCGGTCGGCGCCATCAGCGCGGTCTGCCGGCCGCTCGCGGCGACCGCCACCGCCGCGAGATAGGCCACAGCCGTCTTTCCGCTGCCGACGTCGCCCTGGAGCAGCCGATTCATCGGGTGCGGTCGGGCCAGGTCGGCGCGGATCTCGCCCCAGGACCGGTGCTGGGCGTCCGTCAACGAGAAGGGAAGTGTCTGCGCTGCGCGGCGGGCCTGCCCAGTCTCCACATCGATGGCGATGCCCGGGAGCGTTGCCCGGGCTGCGTGGCGCAGCGCGAGTCCCGCCTCGAGCAGGAACAGCTCCTCGAGCACGAGTCGCTCGTGAGCCGGCGAGGCCTGGGCCCGGTAGGCGTCCACATCCGCATCCGGGGGCGGCGTGTGAACGACGTGCAGCGCCTCCGCGGGTTCGGGTAGATCGCGCGCACGCACCACCGCCTGGGGCAGGAAGCCGGCCACGAGATCCGCGTACTCCTCTACGGCGCGGTCGATCATGCCGCGGAAGGTCCGTGGGTTCAGCCCCTCCGGCGTGACGTAGTCGGGCACGATCTGGCGCAGCGTGCCGAGCGCCGCGCCTTCCCCGGTCGCCGCGTCGATCCGTTCCACCTCGGGATGCACCAGCTCCTTGTCGAAGCGGTAGCGCTTGACGTCGCCGGTCACGAGGACCCGGGTGCCCTTGGTCAAGAGGGCCGCCAGCGCCTCGCCGCCGCGAAACCACTTGAGGTTCACCTTCCCGGTCTCGTCGCCGACCACCGCCTGGAAGATGCGCCGGTAGCGCCCGCCGCGCGGCCGGCCGCTCGTGAGAAAGTCGGCGACCAGAACCTCGGCGATGAACGTGGCGTGGAGACCCACCTCGAGGTCCCCCACCTGGGTGAGCTGGCGCCGGTCGTCGTAGCGGACGGGAAGGTGGAAGAGCAGGTCGGAGACTCGGCCGAGACCGCGCCTTTCGAGCTGATCCGCCCGGCGCGGGCCGATCCCGGGCAGCACAACCACCGATCGCGCCAGAGCCTCATCGGGGAATGCGGGATCCCGGAAGCGTGCGAGCGCCGCCAACGCGCGCCGGACCGCCGCCGCCCGGTCCGCTCCCTCGCGCGGACGCGCAAAGGTCTCGGCCACCCGGCGCAGGGCGGCGCGCACGTCGCGCGGAATCGCCAGGCCCCCGGCGCGCTCCGCGGCGCCGCGGACCGTGTCCTCGAAGTCGCGCAGATGCCCGGACCCCGGATTCTCATCGGCGGCGAAGTCGAGGGGACGCGCGACGGCTTCGAGCGCCGCCTGGAACAGACTGGCGGGCATGCCACCGAGACTACCGGAACGAGCAGGGGAAACCCGCCGGGCAACTACACCCAGAGCGCCAGTACACACATGACCCCCAGGCCCGCCGCCGTGCACAGCCAGCGGGCCCAGCGGCCGCCCGGTCGCAGGAACTCGTCGCGCAGGATCTCCTGGGAGGCGATGTAGACGAAGGTGCCCGCTGCCACCGCGTTGAACACCGCCACCGTGGTTCGACCCCCGACGCCCTCCAGCAGCCCGCTCACCCCGAGTCCCGCGAAGATGCCCACCGGCGTCATGGCCGCGAAGGCGAGGGCCAGCCCGCGGCTGCGGCCCCGCGGAACCCGGTTGCGGGCCAGGCTCACGCCGAGCGCGAAGCCCGCCATCGACTTGTGCGCCATGATCGCCGCGAAGAGGAGACCGGCGCCGGCGCCAGTGGGCTCGGCGCCCAGGGCCACGCCCGCGATGAAGGAGTGGATGGAGAGGGCGCCCACCAGGGCGTACGGAACCAGCGGGCTCTCGCCCTCCTCCCACGCGAGCGCCTCGATGGCCTCGCCGGCCTTGGCGTGCACCACGGCGTGGGCCTGCTCCGAGAGCACGACGTGCTCGATGCAGAGCACCGCCAGGTAGGCGACGGCGGCCAGGCTGAAGGCCACCGGGTAATCCCAGCCGAGCGCTCTCCAGTCGGCCGCGGACTCGGCGAGCAGGTGGATCAGCCCGATGCCGAGGAAGCTCCCGGCGGCGAAGGCATTGCCCAGGCTGAGCCAGCGGCCCGTGCGCGCGGCCGGTCCGCGCCGCAGCGGCGCCACCGCACCGATCCATCCGGCCAGCCCGATGGCGGCGGCCAGGAGCAGCTTGACCGGAGCCAGATCCACGGGGTCAGCGGCTACTTGAACGGGCCGTGCCGTGGATCTCCTGGAGCGACCGGACGCCGATCGTCTCCTGGCGCATGGCGCGGACGGCACCGGCGGCCGCGCGCATGGCAGCGACGGTGGTGAAGTACGGGATGCCGCGGACGAGCGCTGCCCGGCGCATGGAGTAGGAGTCCTGGATCGACTTGGAGTCGGGCGCCGCGGTGTTCATCACCATGTCGACGTCCCCGGCCTCGATGCGGTCGACGGTGTTCGCCTTCCCCTCGTGGGCCTTGTTGACGCGCTCTGCCGAGACGCCGTGGGCCTCGAGCACCTCGGCAGTACCCGCGGTGGCCATCACCCGGAAGCCACACGCGACGAGCTGCTGGACGGGCTCGACCAGCGACTCGTGGTGCTCCTTGCGCACGGACACCAGCACCGTGCCGCCCGTGGGCAGGGTGTTGCCGGCCTCGGTCTGGGACTTGGCGTAGGCGCGGCCGAAGTCCGAGTCGATGCCCATGACCTCGCCGGTGCTCTTCATCTCGGGCCCGAGCAGGGTATCGACGCCCGGGAACTTGACGAAGGGGAAGACCGCCTCCTTCACCGAGAAGTGGCTGGGCACGATCTGCTCGGTGAAGCCGAGCTCCTCGAGGGTCTGGCCCGCCATCACCAGGGCCGCGAGCTTGGCCAGGGGCCGGCCGATCGCCTTGGAGACGAAGGGCACCGTCCGCGACGCGCGCGGGTTCACCTCGATCACGAACACCTCACCGTCCTTCACGGCGTACTGGACGTTCATGAGCCCCTTCACGCCGAGCTCGAGGGCGAGCCTTCGAGTCGAGTGGAGGAGCTTCGCGAGCACGGCGTCGGACAGGCTGTGGGGCGGCAGCGAGCAGGCGCTGTCGCCCGAGTGGATGCCCGCCTCCTCGATGTGCTCCATGATCCCGCCCACCACCACCCGGGTGCCGTCGCTGATGGCGTCGACGTCGACCTCGGTGGCGTCGGCCAGGAAGCGGTCGACCAGTACCGGGTGCTCGGGGGACGCCCGCACCGCGAAGCGCATGTACTCTCGCAGGCCCTGGACGTCCTGGACGATCTGCATGGCGCGACCACCGAGCACATAGGAGGGCCGGACCAGCACCGGGTAGCCGATGCGAGCGGCCACGGCCTCGGCCTCCTCCTGGCTCCGGGCCATGCCCCCGGGCGGCCGCTCGAGCCCCAGGGTCTCGAGCACGTCGTCGAAGCGCTCCCGGTCCTCGGCGCGGTCGATGGCGTCCGGAGACGTGCCCAGGATGGGCACGCCGGCCCGCTCGAGGGGCAGCGCCAGCTTGAGTGGGGTCTGCCCACCGAACTGGACGATCACCCCTTCCGGCTTCTCGATCTCGGCGATGGCGAGCACGTCCTCCAGGGTCAGGGGCTCGAAGTAGAGCCGGTCGCTCGTGTCGTAGTCGGTGGACACGGTCTCCGGGTTGCAGTTGACCATGATGGTCTCGAAGCCCGCGTCACGCAGGGCCATGGCCGCGTGCACGCAGCAGTAGTCGAACTCGATCCCCTGGCCGATCCGGTTGGGTCCCCCGCCCAGGATCATGATCTTGCGGCGGTCGGTCGGCTGGGCCTCGCACTCGTCCTCGTAGGTGGAGTAGAGATAGGGGGTGAAGGCCTCGAACTCGGCGCCGCAGGTGTCCACCCGCTTGTACACCGGCCGCAGCCCGCGGGCCTGGCGCATCCCCCGCACGTCGTCCTCACTCATGCCCCAGAGCGCTCCCAGGCGGCGGTCCGAGAAGCCCGCCTTCTTGGCGGTGAGGAGCCACTGCTCCCGCTGGTCGGGGGGGACCGCGTTGAGCGCAACCTCGAGCTGGGTGAGCTCCTGCAGATTGCGCAGGAACCAGGGGTCGATGTGTGAGCGGCGGGCGACCTCTTCGACCGAGTGGCCCCGGCGGAAAGCCTCGGCTACGGCCCAGAGCCGGCCCGGGCGCGGGGTGTCGATGGACGCCCAGAGTGCCTGCTCGCCGCCGTCGCCGTCCGCATCGGGAAGCTGCGGGCTCTCGAGGCCGGCGTGGCCGATCTCGAGCGAGCGGATCGCCTTCTGCAGACTCTCCTTGAAGGTGCGCCCGATGGCCATCACCTCGCCCACCGACTTCATCTGGGTGGTCAGCGTGCTGTCGGCGGCGGGGAACTTCTCGAACGTAAAGCGGGGGATCTTGGTCACCACGTAGTCGATGCTGGGCTCGAAGCTGGCCGGCGTCTCCCGCGTGATGTCGTTTCGGATCTCGTCCAGCGTGAAGCCGACGGCCAGCTTGGCGGCGATCTTGGCAATGGGGAAGCCCGTCGCTTTGGACGCCAGCGCCGAGGAGCGCGAGACGCGCGGATTCATCTCGATCACCACCAGAGTCCCGTCCCGGGGGTCCACCGCGAACTGCACGTTCGACCCGCCCGTATCGACGCCGATCTCGCGCATGATGGCCACCGCGGCGTTGCGCATCTCCTGGTACTCGCGGTCGGTCAGCGTCTGGGCCGGCGCCACCGTGATCGAGTCGCCCGTGTGCACGCCCATGGCATCGAAGTTCTCGATGGTGCACACCACGACCACGTTGTCCGCTGCGTCGCGCATCACCTCGAGCTCGAACTCCTTCCAGCCGAGCACGCTCCGTTCGACGAGGCACTCGTGGCGTGGCGACTGTTGGAGCGCCCAGTCGAGGAGCCCGTCGTACTCCTCGTCGCGATAGGCCACGCTTGCACCGGTGCCGCCCAGGGTGAAGCTCGGCCGGATGATGGCCGGCAGCCCCACCGTCTCCAGGATCCGCCGGCCCTCCTCGACGGAGTGGGCGACGCCCGACTCGGGAACCCGGAGGCCGATCCGCTCCATGGCGTCTCGGAACTGCTGGCGGTCCTCGGCCTTGTGGATCGCCGCCAGGTTGGCACCGATCAGCTCCACCCCGTGTCGCTCGAGGACGCCGGTCTCGGCGAGATCCACGGCCAGGTTGAGGCCGGTCTGGCCCCCGATGGTCGGCAGCAGCGCGTCGGGCTTCTCGATGGCGATGATCTTCTCGACGCTCTCCACGGTCATGGGCTCGATGTAGGTGCGATCCGCCGTCTCCGGATCGGTCATGATCGTGGCGGGGTTCGAGTTGACCAGGACGACCTGATAGCCCTCCTCCCGGAGCGCCTTGCAGGCCTGGGTACCCGAGTAGTCGAACTCGCACGCCTGGCCGATCACGATCGGCCCCGACCCGATCAGCAGGATCTTCTCGATGTCTTCGCGCCGCGGCATCAGGCCTCCCAGCCGCGCGCGATCTCGGCGCCCGATACCGACTCCCCCGCCACACAGCGCTCGACCATCTGCCGGAAGCGCCCGAAGAAGTAGGCCGCGTCGTGGGGACCCGGCGAGGCCTCGGGGTGGTACTGCACCGAGAAGAGCGGCCGGGTCCGGTGGGCCAGCCCTTCGACAGTGCCGTCATTCAGGTTCACGTGGGTGACCTCGATGGCCTCTCCCGCGGCCTCGAGCGAGTCGGCCTCCACCGCGTAGCCGTGGTTCTCGGCGCAGATGGCCACCTTGCCGCTGTGCAGATCCTGGCCGGGCTGGTTTCCGCCGTGGTGTCCGAACTTGAGCTTGCGGATCGTGCCGCCCAGGGCGAGGCCGAGGATCTGGTGGCCGAGACAGATGCCAAACAGGGGCTTGTGCTCCGCCAGCTCCCGCACGTTCTCGCGCACGCCCTCGACCGCGCGGGGATCGCCGGGGCCGTTCGAGAGGAAGATGCCGTCGGGGTTCCGGGCCAACGCGTCCGCCGCCGACGTCCTGGCCGGAACGACGGTGACGTCGAAGCCCTGCTCGACGAGCATGCGCAGGATGGTGCGCTTGATGCCGAAGTCGTAGGCAATCACCTTGAAGCGCCGCTCCGGGGCGGCGGCGCGCGGGACCTGGCCCGCGATGCCGGCCCAGCGCCCCTCGCTCCAGTCGTACGGCTCCGCGCACGTCACCTCCGCGACGAGGTCGTGGTCATCGAGCCCCGTCGACGCCCGAGCCCGGGCCACCAGGGCGCTCTCGTCCTGGGCGTCCGCGGCCGTGGCGAGCACGCCGACCTGGGCGCCGCCGTCGCGCAGCCGCCGCACCAGCGCCCGGGTGTCGATGCCCGAAATCCCGGGTACGCCGGCCTCGCGGAGGTACTCGTCCAGCGTGCCCCGGGCGCGGAAGTTGCTGGGCTCGTGGAAGAGCTCCTTCACCACGAAGCCTTCCAGATAGGGGCGGTCCGACTCCTCGTCCTCCGGGTTCACGCCCACGTTCCCGATCTGGGTGTAGGTCATGGTGACGATCTGCCCGGCGTACGACGGATCGGTCACGATCTCCTGGTAGCCGGTCATGCTGGTGTTGAAGACGACCTCGCCCTCCCGGACGGCGTCGGCACCGAAGGCCTCGCCGCGGTAGACGGTGCCGTCGGCCAGCGCGAGCAGGGCCGGGCGCGGCGGGCGGAGCGTGCGCTGCGGGCTCATCCCACCAGGACTCCCCGGTCCGAGTGGTAGACCGTGTTCCCGCCGACCACGGTCGCGATCACCCGCCCCGTGAGCTCCTGTCCCGCCCACGGCGAGTTCCGGCTCTTCGAGTAGCCCTTGGCCGGGTCGTAGGTCCAGCGCCCCTCCGGGTCGAGCACGACCACGTCGCCCGGCTGGCCCACCGCGAGGCAGCCCCCGGAGACACCCAGGATGCGCGCCCCCGCCGTCGACATGCGCCGCATCAGCTCGAGCGGCTCGAGCTCACCCAGGCGCACCAGGTCCAGCACCACCGGGAAGGCCGTCTCCAGCCCGAGGATGCCCGGCGGCGCCTCGTTGAACTCGACCTCCTTCTCGTGCACCGCGTGGGGCGCGTGGTCCGTGGCGATGGCGTCGATCACCCCCTCGGCCAGGGCCGCGCGGCAGGCCTCCACGTCGGCCCGGCTGCGCAGGGGCGGCGCCATCTTGGTGTTCGTGTCGTAGCCAAGGGTGGCCTCGTCGGTGAGCGTCAGGTGATGGGGGGTCACCTCCGCGGTGACCTGGATGCCGTCCTCCCGCGCGCGACGAATCAGCAGCACGGCGCCGGCCGACGACACGTGGGCCACGTGCAGCCGTGCTCCCGTGAGACGGGCGAGGGTCAGGTCCCGCGCCACATGGATGTCCTCGGCGGCGGCGGGGTTGCCCGGCAGGCCGAGGCGGGTCGAGACCGGCCCTTCGTTGACCACACCGTCACCCACCAGGGTCCGGTCCTCGGCATGCACGATCACCGGGACGTTCACGAGCCTCGAGTACTCGAGCACGTTGCGCATGACGCCGGTGTCCATGATCGTCTTGCCGTCGTCGCTGAAGGCGACGGCGCCGACATCGCGGAGCGCGGACATCTCGGTCATCACCACGCCCTTGAGGCCCTTGGTGGCGGCGGCCACCGGATGGACCCGGGCTGGCGAGTCCTGCCGCGCCCGGTCGAGGATGAAGTCCGTCACGGACGGGTCATCGTTCACCGGGTCCGTGTTGGCCATGCACGCCACCGCGCTGAAGCCGCCGGCCACCGCCGCACGGCCGCCGGAGGCGATGTCCTCCTTGTACTCCTGACCGGGCTCTCGCAGGTGGGTGTGCAGGTCGATGAAGCCGGGCGCCACCCAGCAGCCGGCGGCGTCCAGGACCTCGGCGCCCCGCACCTCGATCCCGGTCTCGACGGCGCGAATCACGCCGTCCTCGAGGAGGACGTCGGCGAGCTGATCCATGTCCACGGCGGGGTCCAGGACGCGTCCGCCGCGAATGAGCAGTCGGGTCAAGGGGCGGACTCCTCTCCCGGGGCGAGGCCGGCGATCAGGTAGAGCACCGCCATGCGCAGCGCCACGCCGTTTCGCACCTGGTCCAGGATCACGCTCGGGCGGTGGTCCGCCAGATCGTGGGAGAGCTCGACGCCCCGGTTCACCGGTCCGGGGTGCATCACAATGGCATCGTCCTTGGCGTAGCGCAGCTTGGCGCGGTCGAGGCCAAACGTCGCCGCATACTCGCGGATGCTCGGAAAGAGCGCGCCCTGGACCCGCTCGAGCTGGATGCGCAGGGCCATCACCACGTCCGCGCCCTCGAGGGCTTCGCGCAGCGAGATGTAGGCCTTGACCCCGAGGCTCTCGACGTCGGCCGGCAGCATCGGCGGCGGTCCCACCACCCGCACCTCGGCCCCCATCTTCGAGAAGCCGTAGATATTCGAGCGCGCCACCCGGGAGTGGGCGATGTCGCCGATGATGGTCACCGTGAGCCCGTCGATCCGCCCCTTCTCCTGCTTCACGGTCAACATGTCGAGCAGCGCCTGGGTCGGATGCTCGTGGGCGCCGTCCCCGGCGTTCACGACGGGGGCCCGCAGGCTGTCGGCCAGGCGTTTGGGCACGCCCGCCACCTTGTGCCGGACGATCACGACGTCCGGGTCCATGGCGTCCAGCGTCAGGGCTGTATCCAGGATGGACTCGGCCTTGGACAAGCTCGAGGCTCCCGGCGAGAAGTTCACCACGTCGGCCGAGAGGCGCTTGCCGGCGATCTCGAAGCTGGCGCGGGTCCGGGTGCTGGGCTCGAAGAACAGGTTCACGATGGTGCGGCCGCGCAGGGTCGGCACCTTCTTGACCTGCCGCTCCCCGATCTCCTGCATGCGCTCCGCGGTCTCGAGAATCCGCTCGATGTCGCTTCGCTCCAGGTCCTCGATGCCGAGCAGGTCCCGGCCGATCACGCGCCCTCCCCCGCGGCCTCGACCACGACCTCGAGCAGTCCCTCCAGGTCGCCGTCCTCTCCCCGCAGGTGCACCTTCTCCTCGGGCCGAGTGGGGATGTTCTTGCCCACGTAGTCGATCTTGATCGGAAGCTCGCGATGGCCGCGGTCCACCAGCGCCACCACCTGGACCGACCGGGGGCGACCGAAGTCCATCAGGGCGTCCATGGCCGCCCGGATGGTGCGCCCGGTGTTCACCACGTCCTCGACCAGAATGACCGCGCGGCCGTCCACCGAGGATGGCATCTCGGTCACCCGCAGCAGCGGCCGCTCTCCGGTCGTGTGGACGTCGTCGCGGTAGAGGGTGGTGTCCAGGATGCCCATGGGGATGCGCTGGCCGGCCACCTCCTCCAGGTTCTCGACCAAACGCCGTCCCAGAGGCACGCCGCCGTTCGGAATGGCGACGATGTAGACGTCTTCGGGCTTCTCGTTGCGCTCGACGATCTCGTGGGCGATGCGCATGAGCGCGCGCCGGATAGCGAGGTCATCGAGGACGGTGTATGCGCGCGGCGCGCCCGCGGGCGGGGATGCGCCAGAGCCGTGCGCAGACGAGCTGGGGGGGGCTTGCTTCGCCAACTTCCTTCGGTCCCTTCTCCGCCTCTCGGGACGGAGTTAAAAGGTCCGGATCGGGCCGGCGCAGACCATACCGCGTCGGGGGGCCCCGTCAATCGGAGGCCTGGACGGGCACCCCCGGTTCGCTGTCGTCGCACTTGACGCGGGAGAAGACGCGCTCCCAGCGCTTCTCGGCGGTGAACCAGTTGATGGGATTCAGGAACTGCAGGAAGCTGCCGTTCACGTCCCAGGACCAGTAGAGCAGGAACGCCGGGCCCTTGAGCTCCTCGAAGCGGACCGTGCCCCACTTGCGACTGTCGTTCGAGTGGTCCCGGTTGTCCCCCATCATGAAGTAGCGGCCCGGCGGAACGGTGAACGGACTGCGCGGGAGCCCCGTCTGCCGGGGATCGTCGAGCACGATGTGACGGCAGCCGTTCAACTGCTCGTAGTGGATGCGCAGGCTCCCGCCCCGCTCGCCCTCGAACGTCTCGCCGGTGTCGACCCGGGTCACCACCACGCCATTGACCGTGAGGACGCCGTCTCGCACCTCCATGCGATCGCCCGGCAGACCCACGATCCGCTTGACGAAGTCGTCCTTGGGCAGGTCCGGGCGCCGGTCGGCGGGCACGATCCGGTCGCCGTTCCGCGCCACCTTGAAGACCACCACGTCGCCGCGCTCGGGCTCGCGCAGGCCGGGCAGGCGAATGTCGGTGAATGGGATCTTGATGCCGTAGATGAACTTGTTGACGAACAGGTGATCGCCGATCAGCAGGGTCGGCAACATCGACCCCGACGGAATCCGGAAGGGCTCGATCACGAAGGCGCGGATGGCCAGCGCGATCAGCACTGCGAACAGCAGTGTGCTGACCTGCTCCCAGACCTTCTGGCCGGCCGACTTCGGCTCTTCTTCCGCCGACTCGGTCTCGGGTACCCGATCGCTCATTCGTCGCCAAGCTTGAGGGCCGCCAGGAAGGCCTCCTGGGGAATCTCGACGTTCCCCACCTTCTTCATCCGGCGCTTGCCCCGCTTCTGCTTCTCGAGAAGCTTCCGTTTGCGCGTAATGTCGCCACCGTAGCACTTCGCGGTCACGTTCTTGCGCAGCGCCTTGACCGTGGTTCGCGCGATCACCTTGGTCCCGATGGCGGCCTGGATCGCCACCTCGTACATCTGGCGCGGGATGAACTCCTTGAGCTTGCGCGCCAGCTCGGTGCCCTGGCTGTGGGCCTTGTCGCGGTGCACGATCAGCGAGAGCGCGTCTACCATGTCCCCGTTCACCAGGATGTCGAGCTTGACCAGCGGCGCCCGCTCATAGCCCATGAACTCGTAGTCGTACGAGCCGTAGCCCCTCGTCGCACTCTTGATCCGATCGTGGAAGTCGGTGACGACCTCGCCCAGAGGCAGCCGGTACCGGATCTGCACCCGGCTGCCGTGCACGGCCATGTCCTGCTGGGTTCCCCGGCGGTCCTGGCACAGCGCGAGCACGGCGCCCACGTATTCCGAGGGCACGTGGATGGTGGCGGAGATCATGGGCTCCTCGATGTGGTCGAGGTCGCCGGGCTCGGGCAGGGCCGCCGGGCTCTCGATCTCGAAGGGCTCGCCCGATTTCGGCACCACGCGATAGCGCACCGTGGGCGCGGTGGTGATCAGGTCGAGGTCGTACTCGCGCTCGAGTCGCTCCTGGATGATCTCGCCGTGCAGGAAGCCCAGGAAGCCGCAGCGGAAGCCGAAGCCCAGGGCCACGCTGGTCTCGGGCTCGTACGCGAAAGACGAGTCGTTGAGCTTGAGCTTTTCGAGGGCCGCCTTGAGGTCGCGGTACGCCTCGGCCTCCACCGGATAGAGCCCCGCGAAGACCATGGGCTTCGCCTCGCGAAAGCCGACCAGGGCCTCGGCCGCAGGACCGTCTCGGGAGGTGATCGTGTCGCCGATGCGCACCTCGGCGAGGGTCTTGAGTCCGGCGACCACGATGCCCACCTCGCCGGCGGCCAGACTCGCCACGGGGCACGGGTACGGCTCGATCACCGAGAGCTGCTGGACCTCCCGCTCGCTGCCCGTCGCCATGAAGCGCACGCGGTCGCGCACGGACAGCCGCCCGTCCACGACGCGCACGAGCAGCACCGCCCCGACATACGGGTCGAACCAGGAGTCGAAGACCAGGGCGCGGGTTGGGGCGTCGCGGTCACCCTCGGGCGCGGGCACCCGCTCGACGATCCGCTCCAGAAGCTCGGCCACGCCCTTGCCTTCTTTGGCCGAGACCAGCAGCACGTCGCTGGCATCGAGACCCACCACCTCCTCGATCTCCCGGGCGACCCGGTCCGGCTCCGCCGACGGCAGGTCGATCTTGTTCAGCACGGGAATGATCTCGAGTCCGGCGTCGATGGCGAGGTAGGCGTTGGCCAGGGTCTGGGCCTCGATCCCCTGGGAGGCGTCTACCACCAGCACCGCGCCTTCGCAGGCGGCGAGCGCCCGGGACACCTCGTAGGAGAAGTCCACGTGACCGGGCGTGTCGATCAGGTTCAGCACGTAGCTGTCGCCGTCGGGCGCCCGGTACTTCATACGGGCGGTCTGCGCCTTGATCGTGATGCCGCGCTCGCGCTCCAGATCCATGTTGTCGAGGAACTGGGCCCGGTGATCGCGGGCCGAGACGGTGCCCGTCACCTCCAGGAGCCGGTCCGCGAGGGTGCTCTTGCCGTGGTCGATGTGCGCCACGATACAGAAGTTGCGGATGCGCTCGCGCGGGATCTCCGTCATGCGACCCCCGGAACGGGGCTGTCGGGCGACGTCACGTAGTCGGCGACCGCCTCGCGCCAATGGCGGAGCGAGACTCCCAGGGCCGCGGCGACCGGGCAGTCCATCACCGTGTACATCGGCACGGGGGCGGGCCGCTCATAGGCGCTCGCGCGAATCGGCTCGATTTCGACCTCCCGGTAGCCGCCAGCGTCGAGGGCAGCCCGGGCGAGACCCCACCAGCTGGCAACGCCGTCGTTGCAGACGTGGATGATTCCCCGCGCCTGCTCGGCGACCAGGTCGAGAATGGCCTGGGCCAGGTCCGCGGCGTAGGTCGGTCGGCCCTGCTGATCGTCCACGACCCGGAGCGGGGAGGAGATCGCGCCGCTCCGGCGCTTCTCGGCCTGCTCGATCATGGTGCGCACGAAGTTGCGACCGGGACCGAAGACCCAGCTCGCGCGCACCACCAGCGCATCGGGGTGCTCGTCGAAGACGAGCCGCTCCCCGGCGAGCTTGGTGCGACCGTAGGCCGTCTGCGGGCGCGCAGCCGCCTTCTCGTCATAGGGCTTGCGCCCCCGGCCGTCGAAGACGAAGTCCGTGGAGACGTGCACCATGCGCACGCCGGCCTCGCGGCAGGCTCGCGCCAGCTTGCGGGGCGATTCGGCGTTCACGCGCAGCGCCAGCTCCTCCTCCGACTCGCAGCGATCCACTGCGGTGAACGCGGCTGCGTTTACCAATACATCGGGCGGGCCGCCCGCCAGCCCTTCGAACACCTTCTTCATGGTCGGGGGGTTGGCCAGGTCCAGGTCCTCGCGCCCGGTCGCCCGCACGAGGACGGAGTCGGCGTCGGCGGTGAGCCGCCGCACTAGCCAGGTCCCGAGCTGACCGGTCTTGCCGGTGACGAGGAAGCGGGTCGGCATGACACTTCAGTGAACGGTCTCGGCGAGCACCCAGGTGGAAAGACTCTCCTCGGCCTTGAGCCGGGCCGCGAGGCGATCGGCTTCCGCGCGCGTGGACAACGGTCCGACGCGCACCCGCCAGCGGCCGTCGTGCGAGCCCGCCGCCGGCGTGACGTACATGGGGAAGCCCTTCTGCTCGAGGCTGGCGGCCAGACCCCGAGCCGCCGTGCTCTCGGCAAAGGCGCCCACCTGGACTGCGAAGCCCGAGTCCACCGCGGCGGGCTGCGCGGCCTGTCGGGCCGGCGGGGGAGCCGTCGCCACCGCCGGGGGCCGAGGCGGTGCCGGCGCGGCCTGCGCGGGCGCGAAGCCCAGGGGCACCTTGCGGAGCGGCGCCGGGACCTCGGACGCCGCCGCGGGTTTGGGCCCCGCCGCCCACGGGACCTCCTCGCTGCGCCCGGCCAGATGCGCCACCACGATCTCTGGCTCCTCGGTGACCACGCCGGCCACGAGGCCGACCAGGAAGCCGCTCGAGCACAGGATCGCCACGCCGAGCAGAGTCCGGATCCAGCCGGGCCCGGCCTTCCCCTTCGGGCCCCGCCTTGCGGTCGGGCCGCGGCGGGCCGATCTCGCCTTCTTGCGAGCGGGCATTACATCTGCTCCAGCGCATTTTTTCGATGCGGCACTACATGCGCTCCGGCGCGGCGATCCCGAGAAGCGCCAGGCCGTTGGTCAGCACCGTGCGCACCGCCAGGACCAGACCCAGGCGGGCCGCCGTCCGCCCGGCGTCGTCGGAGACGACCCGATGCCGGGTGCCGTCCTGCAGATAGGGATTCCAGAGACCCGCCAGGTCGCGCAGATAGTAGGCCAGGTGGTGGGGCTCCCGGGCCGCCGCCGCCCGAGCGACGAGCTCCGGGAACTCGCCCAGCTTCTTCATCACCTCGAGCTCCTCGGGCAGATTGAGCCGGTCCGCGTCGAAGTCGTCGGCGCCGGGCATGGCGAGCCCCGCGTCCGCCGCGGTTCGCTCGATGCCGTGGGTCCGGGCGACGGCGTACTGCACGTAATAGGCGGGGTTCTTGTTCCAGTTTCGCTCGGTGGCCAGGTCGAGGTCGAAGTCCAGGTGCCCGTCGGCTCTGCGCTCGATCATGAAGAAGCGGAAGACGTCGCCGCCCACCTCCTCCAGGAGATCGTCGGCCGTAACGATGGTCGCCTTGCGGGTCGACTGCTTCACCTTCCGGCCGGCGCGGGTAAGGGTGACGAATTGGTGCATCACCATCTCGATGCGACCGGCGTCGTAGCCCAGCGCGGACATCGCCTCGCGCACGAAGGGAAACTGGTCGATGTGATCGGCGCCCATCACGTCTACAACCACGTCGAAGCCGCGCTCCATCTTCTCCCTGTGGTAGGCGATGTCTGGCAGCAGGTACGTGGGCTCGCCGCTGCTGCGGATCATTACGCGGTCCCGATCGAGGCCCAGGGTCGTCCCCCGGAGCCAGACGGCGCCTTCGCTTTCGTAGATCAGGTCCACCGCTCGCAGGTCCTCCAGGACCGCATCGAGCTTTCCCTCGTCGTACAGGGTCTTCTCGTTGCTGTAGACGTCGAAGTGGATCCCCAGCGCGTCGAGGGTGGCGCGGATCCCGGCGAAGATCTGCTTCTCGGCCACCTCTCGAAAGATCGCCTCTGCCGGCTCCCCGACCAGGGCGTCTCCGTGCTCGGCGCACAGCGCTTCCGCCAGCTCGACGATGTAGTCGCCCTGATAGCCGTCCGCGGGGAACTGCACCGGGAGACCGCCCACCTCGTCGACCCAGCTCTTCTCGGGATCTGCCAGGACTGCGGCCGGCGGCGGCGCCGCCACGCCGAGCGCCTCGAGGTAGCGCGCCTTGACCGACTGCCCGAGCACGCGCATCTGGCGGCCGCCGTTGTTGAAGTAGTACTCGCGGGTGACGTCGAAGCCCCGGAACTCGAGCAGCCGCGCGATGCAGTCGCCGAGCACCGCCTGGCGTCCGTGTCCCGTGCTGAGGGGTCCCGTGGGGTTGGCCGAGACGAACTCGACCTGTACCCGCACGCCCGCTCCCTCGTCCGAGCCGCCGTAGGACCGACCGACCTCGAGGATCCCGCGAAGCACGTCGCGCCAGCGATCTCCCGCGAGCCACAGGTTGACGAAGCCCGGGCCCGCCACCTCCGCCCGGTCCACCAGGCCACCCGCGTCGCCCAGCGCCTCGACCAGCGCCTCGGCGATCTCCCTCGGCTTGCGTCCCAGGCGCTTGGCGAGCAGCAGGGCCGCGTTGCAGGCGAAGTCGCCGTGCTCCTTCTGCCGGGGGATCTCGAGCGCGACCGCAGGGATCTCCCCCGCGTCCCCGGCCTCGGCCAGGAGCGCGCGAATCGCCTCCTCGAGCTGCTGCTGAAGCCTCTCCTTCACGACGTGGGAGAATCGCCCCCTCTAGGATTCTGTCAAGGAAATCGGGCGCTTGAGACAGGTTGGGGGGCGCCTTCCGAGGCCGGGACGGGAACGAAGAGGACCACCACCTCGCCGGCCCGGGCCAGCTCCAGGTCCTCGCGAATGGCTCGCTCGACTGCGAACGGGTCGGAACGGAGCGCGTCCGCCTGGGCTTGCAGGGCGGCGTTCTCCCCGGCCAGCGCGTCGATCCGGCTGTGCGCGTCGACCAGCTCGCCGCGCAGGCGGAACCAGGGCCGCAGGCCCGATTCCCCGTTGGCCAACGCGTACGCGAGCGCCCCGACGAGTAGCAGCGGCAGGGCCCAGACGAGCCCCGCGGAACGCTCCCTCACGCACCCCCCAGTCGGACACGGGCGCGCGGGCGCCCGGAGGCGGCAGGGTACCGGAACCGCACGCAGCGAGCCAAGAACGGCACCGAACGAGTCAGACGCCCTCGAGGAGCCGGCGGATCCGCTCGAGGTAGACGGGATCGTCCCAGTCGCGGGGGCCGATGTAGCGCTCGACGAGACGACCGCGGTGGTCGATCAAGAGGGTCTCGGGGAAACCGGTGGTCTGGTACGCGCGCGAGGCGATCTGCTCTGGATCGAGCAGGATGGGGAACACCAGGCCGAGGCGCTCGCGAAAGGCCGCCACGTCGTCGGCGCCCCGGTCCACCGAGATGGCCAGCAGCTCGAAGGGCTCTCCCTGAAGGCTCCGGTGCAGCCGCTGCATGGCGGGCATCTCGTCCTCGCACGGCTTGCACCAGGTCGCCCAGAAGTTCACGAGCACGACCTGGCCGTCGTAGTGGGAGAGCGACACGCGCTCCCCGCCGCCCAGCGGGGCCAGGGCGAAGTTCGGCGCGGGGACGCCGCGCTGGAGCGGGGGCGGCACGTCGTCACTGATGGCGATCAGCGCGACGCCCACCAGCAGGACGGCTCCGCCGACGATCCAGGGCGCGAGCCGGGAACGCCCGTCCTCGGCCACGGGTCAGTCGGCGGAGACGCGGTCGACCAGCTCGATGATGGACACCGGCGCGGCATCACCGGTCCGGTTGCCCAGCTTCATGATTCGCGTGTAGCCGCCGGGCCGATCCTTGAACCGCGTGGCCAGCTCGTCGAAGACCTTCGCGGTCACGCCGCGGCTCCGAATGACCGACAGGGCCTGGCGCCGGGCGTGCAGATTCCCTCGCTTGCCCAAGGTGATCATGCGCTCGGCCAGCCGCCGTACCTCCTTGGCCTTGGCATCGGTCGTCTCTATCCGCTCGACGTCGAGGAGCGAGGTCACCATGTTCCGCAGCATGGCCTTACGGTGAGCGCTGGTGCGCCCCAGCTTTCTTCCGCCCTTGCGGTGTCGCATGGTTACGCCTCGCGCTGCTCCCGCAGCCGCTCCAGATCCTTCCGCGTCGGAAGGCTCTCGATGGTCATCCCGAGACTGAGCCCCATGGAGGTCAGGGTCTCCTTGATCTCGTTCAGCGACTTGCGACCGAAGTTCTTGGTCTTGAGCATCTCGGCCTCGGTGCGCTGCACGAGCTCGCCGATGAAGCGGATGTTGGCGTTCTGCAAGCAGTTCGCCGAGCGCACGGACAGCTCCAGCTCGTCCACCGACTTGAAGAGGTTCGGATTGAGGGGATCAGGCTCCTCGGACAGGGGCGCGACCACCTCTTCCGGCTCATCGAAGTTGATGAAGATGGTGAGCTGCTCCTTCAGGATCTTGGCCGCATAGGCCACCGCGTCGGCAGGCTCCACGGTGCCATCGGTCCAGACCTCCAGGTTCAGCCGATCGAAGTCGGTCTCCCGCCCCACCCGGGCCGGAGTGACCGTGTAGTTCACCCGGCGGATCGGCGAGAAGGCCGAGTCGATGGGAATGGTCCCGATCGGCATTTCCTCGGTCTTGTTCTTGTCGGCCAGCACGTAACCCTTGCCGCTGCCAACGGTGGCTTCGAGCTCCAGGTCCGCCTCGGGTCCGCACGTGCAGAGCTTGTGCTCCGGGTTCATCACCTCGACGGTCTGGTCATCGGAGACGAGATCGCCGGCGGTGATCACGCCCTCGCCCTTCTGCTGCACCCGGAGGATCTTGGGCGCCTCGCCGTGCAGGCGGAGGCGCACATCCTTCAGGTTCAGGACCACATCGCTCACGTCCTCCAGGACCCCGGGTATGGTGGAGAACTCGTGCAGCACCCCGTTCACGCGGACGCTCGTGATGGCCGCGCCCTGGAGCGAGGAGAGCAGAATGCGGCGAAGCGCGTTCCCGAGCGTGATGCCGAAGCCCCGCTCGAGGGGCTCGCAGCTGAAGCGCCCGTAGTTCGAGTTTTCCTCGCCGTCCTCGATCTCGAGGCGCCGGGGTCGGATCAGCTCACGCCAGTTCTTCGCAATCGGTTCGATTTCCATGGATGGCCCTCTCCCCTGCAGTGAAGGGGGTTTAGGAGTAAAGCTCGACGATCAGCTGCTCCTCGATGGGCAGCGTGATGTCCTCGCGTACGGGCGCCTGCTTGACCGTGCCCTCGAACGCTTCCTTGTCGATCTCCAGCCACTGGGGAACACTGCGCCCCTCGAGGGTCTCGAGAGCGGCGCTCACGCGCTCCACCTTCTTGGATTTCTCGCGCAGCCCCACCTTCCAGCCCGGATGGACGACCATGGACGGGGTTCCCGCCTTGCGGCCGTTCACCAGCAAGTGGCCATGGCGGACCAGCTGGCGCGCCTCGGCCCGGGAGGTGGCAAAGCCCATGCGGTAGACCACGTTGTCCAGCCGCTGCTCGAGCAGAATGAGCAGGTTCTCGCCGGCCCGGCCCTTCATGCGGACGGCGCGGTCGAAGGTGCTGCGGAACTGCTTCTCGAGAAGCCCGTACATCCGCTTCACCTTCTGCTTCTCGCGCAACTGCATGCCGTAGTCGGAGAAGCGGGTACGCCCCTGCCCGTGCTGCCCCGGCGGATAGTTGCGCCGCACCACGGCGCACTTCTCGCTGAAGCAGCGGTCGCCCTTCAAGAAGAGCTTGGTGGCCTCTCGCCGGCACAGGCGGCAGACGGATCCGGTATAGCGAGCCATTCTTTCCCCTTCGCCCCCTACACCCGGCGCCGCTTGGGCGGGCGGCAGCCGTTGTGCGGGATGGGCGTGACGTCTCGAATCATGGTGATCCTCATGCCGGCCGCCTGAAGAGCGCGCAGCGCCGACTCGCGTCCGGCGCCCGGGCCCTTGACGAAGACCGAGAGCGTCCGCACGCCGTGCTCCATGGCCTTCTTGGCGCAGTCCTCGGCCGCCACCTGGGCCGCGAAGGGCGTCGACTTGCGCGATCCCTTGAAGCCCTGCTGTCCGGACGTCGACCAGGCGAGGGCCGCCCCGCCCACGTCCGTAATCGTGATGATCGTGTTGTTGAACGTCGACTGGATGTGGGCAATGCCCGTCTGGACGTTCTTCTTGACCTTCTTCTTCTTCTTCGACGTCTTCTTGGCAACCATTCTCGTTACTTCTTCGGCGGGGCCTTCTTCCGGCCCGCCACAGTCTTGCGCGGACCCTTCCGAGTCCTCGCGTTGGTATGGGTACGCTGCCCCCGCACGGGGAGACCGCGCCGGTGGCGCAGACCGCGGTAGCAGCCGATGTCCATGAGCATCTTGATGTTCTGGTTCACTTCCCTGCGAAGGTCGCCCTCGACTTTGTACTCGCGCTCGATGGTCTCGCGCAGCTTGATCACCTCGGCCTCGCTCAGGTGGTCCGTCTTGGTGTCGAGATCGACCCCGGCCTTGCCACAGATCTCGGCGGCTCGGGTGCGGCCCAGTCCGTAGATGTACGTGAGCGAGATGGCGATCCGCTTGTTGCGCGGCAAGTCAACTCCGGCGATGCGTGCCATGGCTCTTCCTCAACCCTGCCGTTGCTTGTGCTTCGGATTCTCGCAGATCACGCGGACGACACCCTTGCGCCGGATGATCCGGCACTTCTCGCACATCTTTCGAACCGACGATCGAACCTTCATGACCGATCCCTCTTGGCTGGCCTCAGTGCGATCCCGCGATCCGGGTCAGGATCTCGGGACCTTCGTCCTTGATGAGCACCGTGTGCTCGAAATGGGCCGAGCGGCTCCCGTCGGCGGTGACCGCTGTCCACTCGTCCTCGAGCATACGTACCAATTCGTCTCCGACGTTCACCATGGGCTCGATGGCAAACACCATCCCGGGCTGGAGCCGCGGACCCCGCCCCGGCCGCCCGTAGTTTGGAATCTGCGGCGGCTCGTGCAGTATCCGCCCCACTCCGTGGCCCACGAACTGGCGGACCACCGAGAAGCCCGCGCCCTCGGCCCGCGTCTGCACAGCGTGGCCGATGTCCGAGAGCCGGTTGCCCGGCACCATCTGCTCCACGCCCGCGTAGAGCGCATCCCGGGTCGCCTCGAGCAGCCGCTGGGACTCCTCGTCGATCGAACCAATCGGGATCGTGACCGCCGAGTCACCGTGGAATCCCCGGTTGATGGTACCGAAATCCAGGCTCAGGATGTCCCCTTCCACGAGCTCCCTGGAGCTCGGGATGCCGTGGACGATCTCCTCGTTCACCGAGACGCAGACCGTGGCCGGATACGGGGGCAGCCCGCCCGGGCCGTAGTGGAGGAAGGAGGACTCGAGCCCCCGCTTCTCGATGGCCTCCGTCGCGACCCGGTCGAACTCAGAGGTGGGGATACCGGGCTCCGCCAGCTCGCGCAGCTCCAGCAGGATCTCCGCCACGTGCTGACCTGCCTCGCGCATGAGCTCCACCTCGCGCCGGGTCTTGATCGGGATGCGCTCGCCGTAGGTCATCCCAGCGCCTCCCCGATCCGCCCGGCCACGTCGCCGGGCGAGCCCATCCCGTCGACCTCGCGCACCAGGCCCATGCCCCGGTAGTGCTCGAGGAGGGGCGCCGTCTGGTCCTCGTAGACCTTCATGCGCTCCCGGATGGTCTCTGCGGTGTCGTCCGAGCGCCCCTCGATCTCGGCCCGCTTCAGGAGCCGCTCCACCACCGTCTCCACATCGACCGTCAGCGCCAGGCAGCAATCGAGGGGTGTGGACCGCCGCTCGAGCATGGCGTCCAGCGCCTGCGCCTGGCCAGCGGTGCGCGGGAACCCGTCGAGCACGAAGCCTCCGGCGCAGTCCGGCTTGCCCAGGCGTGCCTCGGCGATCTCGATCACGATCTCGTCGCTCACCAGGCGGCCCGCGTCCATGACGGCCTTCGCCCGCTTGCCCACCTCGGTGCCCGCCGACACCGCGGTGCGCAGCATCTCGCCCGTGGAGACATGCGGAACGCCGAGCTCCTCCACCAGCCGAGCGGCCTGGGTGCCCTTGCCCGCACCCGGCGGGCCGAGGATGAGGATGCGCCGCGCGCTCATCGGCCGAGCCTTCCGCGCACACGCGTCCCCTTCACGAAGCCCTCGTACTGGCGCGACACCAGGTGCGCCTCGATCTGTCCGATCGTGTCCAGGCCCACGCCCACGCAGATCAGCAGGGCCGTTCCCCCGAAGTAGAAGGGCACATTCATGCGCACGCCCAGAAGGACGGGCAGGATGCAGACGGTCGCCACGTAGAGCGCGCCCACCATGGTCAGCCGGCTCAGCACCCGGTCGATGTGTTCGGCGGTCTTCTTGCCGGGCCGGATCCCGGGAATGTAGCCACCAAACTTCTTGATGTTCTCGGAGACATCGACCGGATTGATCACGATGGCGGTGTAGAAGTAACAGAAGAAGATGATCAGACCCACGTAGACGAGGTTGTAGAGCGGGTCGCTCGGGTTCATGTAGTCGTCGATGAAACGCTGGAGCGTCGGCGAGTCGCTGAACTGGCCGATGGTGAGCGGGAACATCAAGAGCGACGAGGCAAAGATCGGCGGAATCACCCCGGCGGTGTTCACGCGGAGCGGGAAGTAGCTCATGCCGCCCTGGGTGACCTTCTTGCCCACGACTCGACGGGCGTGCTGGATCGGAATCCGGCGCTGGCCGCGCTCCACGAACACCACTCCGCCCAGCACGGCGATGATGAAGCCGAACAGCAGGATCGCCTCCAGGATCGAGAACTGGTCGGTGCGGATCAGGTCGGCCAGCGCGCCCAGACCCGACGGAATGCCGACGATGATTCCAGAGAAGATGACCAGGGAGATGCCGTTGCCGATGCCGCGCTCGGTAATCTGCTCGCCGAGCCACATGATGAACGCGGTGCCGCTGGTGAGCGTGAGCATGGTCATGAGGCGGAAGCTCCAGCCGGGGTCCAGCACGGCACCCTGGCCGAACTGACCGGTCTCGAGGGCCAACGAGAGCAGGAAGCCCTGAAAGAGAGCCAGCACCACGGTTGCGTACCGCGACCACTGGTTGATCTTCTTCTGCCCCTGCTCGCCCTCCTTTTTCAGCGCTTCGAGCTGGGGGATCACCACGGTCAGGAGCTGGAAGATGATGGTGGCGCTGATGTAGGGCATGATGCCCAGCGCGAAGATCGAGAGCTGCTCGAGCGCGCCGCCCGAGAAGATGTTGAAGATGTCGAACATGGTGCCCGAGACCTGCTCGAAGAAGCTCTTGATCACCTCGGGATTGATCCCCGGCGTCACCACGGCGCAGCCGATCCGGTAGACGATCAGCATCCCGAACGTGAAGAGGATGCGCTGCCGAAGCTCGCTGATCCTCCCGATGTTCTGGATGCCCCCGATCACTTCCGGCCTCCGACCCGCTTCCTTGCGACCTCGATGAGCTCCACGCTGCCGCCGGCCGCCTCGATCTTCTGGCGGGCAGCGGCGCTCACACGGTGGACGTGGACGGTCAGGTTCTTCGGCGCATCGCCGTCGCCCAGGACCTTCACCAGCGCGCCCGACCCCCGGATCAGGCCGCGCTCGGCGAGGGTCTTGGCGTCCACGGTGGCGCCGTCGCCGAGGCGAGCCAGGTCCGCGAGATTCACGATCTCGACAGCCTTGCGGAAGAGATTGGTGAAGCCGCGCTTGGGTATCCGGCGGGCCAGGGGCATCTGCCCGCCCTCGAAGTGGAACGGGACCTCCCGCCCGGCAGAGCGCTTGCCCTGTCCCTTGATCCCGCGGCCGCAGTAGCGCCCGATGCCCGAGCCGGGGCCGCGGCCCACGCGCTTGGGACGGCGCGTCGAGCCGGGCGAGGGCCGGAGATCATCCAGCATCACTCGTCTCCTCGATCACGATCAGGTGGCGGACCTTGCCGATCATGCCCCGCACCGACGGAGTGTCCTCCACCTCCACGGCCTGACCCCGCCGCCGCAGGCCGAGCCCGCGCAGGGTGGCGCGCTGGCTGCGGTCGAACCCGATGGCGCTCCGCACCTGACGCACACGCACCTTCTTGTCACTCATGAGGCTCTCCGCCCGAGCTCCTGGAGCCGCGCCTCCGGATCCACCAGCGACATCAGGCCCATCACTGTGGCGCGAACCACGTTGTGGGGATTGTTGGTCCCGAGGGTCTTGGTGAGGATGTCCCGCACGCCCGCAGACTCCACGACGGCCCGCACGGGGCCCCCGGCGATCACGCCCGTACCGGGAGACGCGGGCTTCAGCAGCACGCGCCCGGCCCCGAAGCGGCCGATCACCTCGTGGGGCAGCGTTCCGTCGATGATGGGCACCTCGATCAGGCTCTTGCGGGCTTTCTCGACGCCCTTGCGGATGGCCTCGGGGACCTCACCCGCCTTCCCCAGGCCGACACCGACGATGCCGGCGCCGTCGCCCACGACCACGAGGGCGCTGAAGCTGAAGCGGCGCCCGCCCTTCACGACCTTGGCGACGCGGTTGATGTGGATTACCCGATCGCTCAGCTCGTAGTCGTTGGGATTGAAACGCGATGCCAGGACGAGTTGCGCCATATCAGAACTGAAGCCCCGCTTCCCGGGCTGCCTCCGCCAGAGCCTTCACGCGGCCGTGGTAGAGGAAGCCGTTCCGGTTGAAGACGACCCGGTCGATGTTCTTTTCCTTCGCGAGGACCGCAATGGCCTCGCCCACTTTCTTGGCGGCCTCGACGTTCCCGGTCCCGGCGCCTGCTCCGACCACTCCGGCCTTCCGACTGGACACGGTCGCGATGGTTTTTCCGGTCTTGGGCTCCACGAGCTGGGCGTAGATATGCCGGGCGCTGCGGAACACCGTCAGCCGAGCCCGATCCGTGCGGGCCATGCCCTTGCGCACCCGCTGCCGGCGGGCCAGTGCCTTTCGGACCTTCTCGTTTCGAGACTTGCGCTTCATGTCTACTCCGCTAGGCCGTGCTCACGCCGGCCTTGCCGACCTTGCGCCGGACGTGCTCCGCGGCATAGCGGACGCCCTTGCCCTTGTAGGGCTCCGGGGGCCGGACACCGCGCACGTCCGCCGCGAACTGTCCCACCAACTGCTTGTCGATCCCATCGATCCGGATCTTCGTGTTGCCGTCCATGGAGACCCCGATGCCCTCGGGCACCGGAATCTGTACGGGGTGCGAGAAGCCGAGGGACAGGTTCAGGACCTTGCCCTGGACCTCGGCGCGGTATCCCACGCCCTCGATCCGAAGCTCTTTGGCGAAGCCCTCGGTCACACCCTTCACCATGTTCTCCAGCAGCGCTCGAGCCAGCCCGTGGAGCGCCCGGGTGGGCTTTCGCTCGTCGGGCCGCGTCAGGCGAACCTCGCCCTTGTCGATTTCCACCCCGATGCCCGCGGGAATGCGCGTCGACAGCTGACCTTTCGGGCCCTTCACGTGGAGCACTTCCCCCTTCTGCTCGACGCTGACGCCGGCGGGAACATCGACCGGACGCTTTCCGATCCGCGACATGGCCCTACCAGACCTCGCACAGGACTTCGCCGCCCACCTTCGCCTCGCGGGCGTCTCGATCGCACAGCACGCCGCGGGAGGTGGAGAGGACCGCGATGCCCAGTCCATTGCGCACCTTGGGGATGGAGGACGCCCCCACGTAGACCCGACGGCCCGGCTTGCTCACGCGGCGCAGCCCGTCGATCATCGTGGTTCCGTTGTCGCGGTAGCGCATCTGAATGATGAGCTCGGGGTGCCTTCCGCTCTGGTCGACCTGCACGTCTGACAAGAAGCCCTCCGCCGCCAGCACGCCGGCGACCGCGGCCTTGAGCCGCGAAGAGGGACACTTGGTCTGATCGTTCCGCGCCCGGCCCGCGTTGCGGATCCGGGTCAACATGTCTCCAACAGGGTCCGTCATCATAGGAGAGTTGCCTCAGCCTTCATGAGCGGAAGGGCATTCCCAGGTGCTCCAGAAGCGCCTTGCCCTCGCCGTCGGTCTTCGCACTGGTCACCACCGTGACGTTCATCCCGGTGATTCGCTCCACCTTGTCGTAGTCGACCTCGGGAAAGATGATCTGTTCCCGGATGCCCATCGTGTAGTTGCCCCGGCCGTCGAAGGACTTGATCGAGAGGCCCTTGAAGTCGCGCACGCGGGGGAGCGCCACATTCAGCAGGCGGTCCATGAACTCCCACATCCGCCGGCTGCGCAGCGTGACCATGGCGCCGATCGGCTGGCCTTCGCGCAGCTTGAAGTTGGACACGCTCTTCGTGGCCTTGCGGATGACGCACTTCTGCCCGGTGATGGCGCCCAGCTCCTCCGCGGCCCTCTCGAGGAGCTTCGGGTTCTGCGTCGCCTCTCCCAGCCCGATGTTCACAACGATCTTCTGCACCCGCGGCACCTGGTGGACGTTCTTGTACTGGAACTCGGTGCGCAGCTTCGAGACGACATCCTCCCGGTAGCGTTCCAGTAGTCTCGGGGTCATCTAGAGCACCTCCGGAGCCAGGGAGACGATCTTCATGAAGCCTCGCGCCCGGAGCTCCCGGGCCACGGGCCCGAAGATGCGGGTTCCCACCGGCTCCTTCTGGTTGTCCAGCAGCACCGCCGCATTTTCGTCGAAACGGATGAACGAGCCGTCGGCCCGCCCGATCTCCTTCTTGGTTCGCACCACCACGGCCTTGCGCACTTCGCCCTTCTTCACCCGGGCGTTCGGGATGGCCTCCTTCACCGACACCACGATCACGTCCCCCACGGAGGCGTACTTGCGCCGGGATCCTCCCAGGACACGGATGCACAACACCTTCCGCGCGCCGGAATTGTCGGCCACCTGGAGCTTGGACTCGGTCTGGATCATCGCTCCGTACTCCTAGATCCGCGCCTTCTCGACCGTCTCCTGCACCTTCCAGCGCTTCCGCTTGGAGATGGGACGGTGCTCGACGATGCGAACCCGGTCGCCGACGCCGCAGCCATTCTGCTCGTCGTGGGCCAGGAAGCGGGAGTAGCGCCGGACGTACTTCTTGTAGCGGGGGTCCTGAACCAGGCGCTCGACCCGGACCACCACGGTCTTGTCCATGCGGTCGCTCACCACGGTTCCGACCAGACTTCGCCGATTGCCTCTCTCGTCGCTCATTCGGTTGCCTCGCGCTTCTCGCGCAGCAGGGTCTCCACGCGAGCAATGTCCCGACGCAGCCCGGAGAGCTTCGCTGTGTCCTCGAGCTGTCCGGTGGCGTGCTTCACCTTGAAGTTGAAGAGATCGTCCCGAAGCTCCCGGGACTTCTGGCTCAGCTCTTCCGGCGCAAGCTTGCGCAGCTCGGACGCCTTCATATCGAGTCCTCCCGGCTCACGAAACGGGTCGCCAGGGGCAGCTTGTGCGCCGCCAGCCGCATCGCCGCCTTTGCCGTCTTGGTATCGACCCCCTCCATCTCGTAGAGGATGCGTCCGCGGCGGACCGGGCATACCCACTCCTCGGGGTTGCCTTTGCCCTTGCCCATCCGCGTCTCGGCGGGCTTCTTCGTCACGGGCTTGTCGGGAAACATGCGGATCCAGATCTTGCCGCCGCGCTTCACGTGGCGGGTCATGGCGATCCGGGCGGCCTCCACCTGGCGCGCGGTGACGAAGCCGCTGGCCAGCGCCTGCAGGCCGTACTCCCCGAACGAGAGCTTGCTCCCGCGCCACGCCTTGCCGCGCAGGCGGCCCTTCTGGACCTTCCGATGCTTGACCTTCTTGGGCTGCAGCATGGCTACCTCGGGAGCTCCGGCGGGTCCTGGCGCTGCGCGAGCGGGCCGCTGCGCATCTCCTTGTCTCCGACCTCACCCTTGAAGATCCAGCACTTGACGCCGATGATGCCGTACGTGGTCTTCGCCTCGGCGAAGCCGTATTCGATCTCGGCGCGCAGGGTGTGGAGCGGAACTCGGCCGTCGCGGTACCACTCGCGGCGCCCCATCTCAGCCCCGCCGAGACGGCCCGAGCACTGGATGCGAACGCCCTGGGCGCCGAACTTCATGGTGGAGGTGAGGGCCTTCTTCATGGCCCGGCGGAAGGCGACCCGCCGCTCGAGCTGCAGGGCGATGTTCTCCGCCACCAGCTGGGCATCCAGCTCGGCCTTGCGGATCTCCTTGATGTTGATGAACACGTCCTTCGAAGTGTGGTCCTTGAGCTCCTTGCGCAGGGTCTCCACCTCGGCGCCGCGCTTGCCGATCAGGATCCCCGGTCGGGCCGTGTGGATGTTCACCACCACCTTCTCGCCTGTGCGCTCGATGACGACCTTGGAGATGCCGGCGTGGTAGAGCTTCTTCTTGATGAAGGCGCGGATCTTGATGTCTTCGTGGAGCTGCTGCGCGTAATGCCTGTCCGCGTACCAGTTCGACTGCCACCCGTACAGGGTGCCCAGTCGGAATCCGTAGGGATGGACCTTCTGTCCCATATGCTCCTCAGTCCTGCTCTGCCAGGACCACGGTGATGTGGCTGGTGCGCTTCTGGATCCAGGAGGCCCGACCCTGCGCGCGCGGACGGATGCGCCACATGCTGGGCCCCTCGTCCACGGTCACAGTGCGTACCACCAGGTTGTCGACGTCGATTCCCGCACTCTGGTTCTCGTTCTTGCCCTCGGCGTTCGAGACCGCGGAGCGGATCAGCTTCTCGAACGGCCGCGAGAAGCGCTTGTTCGAGAGTGTGAGGACGTTGAGGGCGTCCTCCACGCCCTTCCCGCGGATCTGGTCGGCCAGCAGCCGCGCCTTGCGCGCGCTGACGCGGTAGTTCCTGAGCTTCGCCCGGGCTTCCACTACCTCTTCACCTTCCTGTCGGTGGAGTGGCCGGTGAACTTGCGCGTGGGCGCGAACTCACCGAGCCGGTGCCCCACCATGTTCTCGGTGACGAACACGGGCATGAAGAGCTTGCCGTTGTGGACGTGGAAGGTGAGCCCCAGGAACTCCGGCGTGATCATCGACCGACGGGACCAGGTTCGGATGACCTGCTTGGAGCCCGCGGCGAGGGACTTCTCGACCTTCCTCTGGAGGCTGGGATCCACGAAGGGACCTTTCTTGAGGGACCGCGCCATCTACTTCTTCCCTCGCCGTTTGACGATGTACTTGTTGCTGCGCGAGCTGCGCCGGGTCTTGTGACCCTTGGTGGGCTTGCCCCAGGGCGTGCAGGGATGACGCCCGCCGGAGGAACGGCCCTCGCCACCACCCATGGGATGGTCCACCGGGTTCATGGCCACGCCGCGCACGTTGGGCCGCTTGCCCTTCCAACGCGAGCGGCCCGCCTTGCCGACGGACTGGTTCTCGTGCTCCAGGTTGCCGACCTGGCCGATGGTGGCGGTGCAGCGGACATGCACCATGCGCATCTCGCCGCTGGGCAGACGCAGGGTCGCGTAGTTGCCCTCGCGGGCCATGAGCTGAGCCCCCACTCCGGCGGCGCGCACGAGCTGGGCGCCCTTCCCCTCCTTCAGCTCCACGGCATGGACGACGGTGCCGAGGGGGATGTTTGCCAGGGGCAAGGTGTTGCCGGGCCGCACCTCCGCGCCCGTGCCCGACGTCAGACGGTCGCCCACCCGGATGCCCATGGGCGCCAGGATGTAGCGCTTCTCGCCGTCGGCATAGTGGAGCAGCGCGATGTGGGCCGAGCGGTTGGGGTCGTACTCGATCGACGCCACCTTCGCCGGGACACCCACCTTCTCGCGCCGGAAGTCGATCTTGCGGTAGCGCCGCTTGTGGCCCCCTCCGCGGTGATAGCTGGTGATCCGGCCCTTGTCGTTGCGACCACCGCTGCGCGTGACCCGTCCCTCGGTGAGGGACTTCTCGGGCTGGCCGCGCGTGATCGCCTCGAAGTTCGAGACGCTCATACCTCGACGTCCCGGCGACGTAGGCTTGTAGTTCTTCACCGGCATGGTCGCTCTACACTCCCTCGAAGAACTCGATCGACTGGCCCTCGGCCAGTTGCACCAGGGCCTTCTTCCATTCGGGCCTTCGGCCGGTGAACCGGCCCATGCGGCGGGTCTTGCGCGGTTGGCGCATGGTGCGCACCGTCACCACCTGCACCTTGAAGAGCTCCTCCACGGCCCGGCGAATCTCGTGCTTGTTGGCGCGCGGATCCACCGCGAAGGCCACCAGGTTCTGCTCCTCGCGCCCGATGTTGCTCTTCTCGGTCACGAGAGGACGGCGAATCACTTCGTGGAGGTTCATGCTCGCGCCTCTGGCTCCGTCGCCAGCCGCGACTCCACCGCGCTCACCGCCGCCCGGGTCAGGAGCAGGTGCCCGTGGCGCAGGACATCGTAGACGTTGAGTCCCGCCACCCGCACCACCGAGACGTGGGGGATGTTGCGCGCCGAGACCTCCACATGGGGGTTGGCCTCGTCGATCACGATGAGCACGCTCTGGCCCTCGAGGCCCAGGTCCCGCAGGATCTCCACCACCCGACCGGTCTTGTACTCGTCGAGCTCGAGGGAGTCGACGACGGTCAGGGTCTCCTCCCGCAGGCGGTGCGAGAGGGCCCCGCAGAGCGCCGCCCGCCGGACCTTCTTGGGCAGGCCATGCTCGTAGCCCCGCGGCACGGGTCCGAACACGACGCCGCCGCCCGCCCACTGGGGCGAACGGGTGCTGCCCTGCCGGGCGCGTCCCGTGCCCTTCTGGCGCCAGGGCTTGGCCCCGCCGCCGGACACGGCGGAGCGGTTCCTGGTGCTGTGGGTTCCGCTCCGGCGCCGCGCCAGCTGGCGCCGGACCTCGGCGTGGAAGAGATGGGGCTTCACCTTGGCCTCGAAGACCGAGGCATCCAGGTCCACGGACCCGCCCTTCTTCTTGCCCACGCCCTTCACGTCCAGCGTCGCCATGGCTAGAGCTTGATCTCCACGTCGACGCCCGCTGCGAGTTCGAGCTTCATGAGCGCGTCCACCGTCTGCGGCGTCGGCTCGAGGATGTCGATCAGACGCTTGTGGGTGCGGATCTCGAACTGCTCCCGCGACTTCTTGTCGATGTGCGGTCCGCGCAGCACGGTGTACTTGTTGATGTCGGTCGGCAGGGGAATCGGGCCCGCTACGCGCGCACCCGTCCGCAGAGCCGTATCGACGATCTCCCCGGCGCTCTGGTCGAGGAGCTTGTAGTCGTAGGCCTTCATCCGAATCCGGATCTTCGGCGCATTCACGTCGGCCATGTTGTTTGTCCGTTCCGCCTTGGTCCGTTGTTACTCGATGATGTCGGCAACGACGCCCGCACCCACGGTGCGGCCACCTTCCCGGATCGCGAAGCGGAGCTCCTTGTCCATCGCGATCGGCGTGATCAGCTCCACCTCCATCTCCACGTTGTCCCCGGGCATCACCATCTCC
>JAPUKG010000252.1 GCA_027295775.1 Pseudomonadota bacterium | reverse complement strand
GGATTGTTGCGAAAGCGTGCCTGAGAACCGGCCGATAGACCCGGAGCCATGAGTCGACGCAGGCCGACACCGCTGCACCCGCTGGTCCGGTCCGAGCGGGTCCGCGAGGCCGCTCAGGCGCTGGTGGAGGCCGTCCAGGAGGAGGCCGCCGACCGGGTGTTCGAGCCCGCCGCCTACGCGCGCGCCATCGCCGAGCTCGAGCGGGTGCGCGGCCGCCCGCTGCTGGCCCCGGCCCTCACCTCCGGCGTGGGACGCGGGGCGCGGGTGTGGCTGGCCGACGGCACCGTGAAGCTCGACTTCGTGAGCGGCATCGGCGTGCACGCCTTCGGCCACGGCGAGCGGGACCTGCTCGAGACCGCGGTCACGGCGGCGGCCACCGACGTCGTCTTCCAGGGGCACCTGAACCCGGGACCCGAGTACCTGCGACTCTCGCGGCTCCTGCAGCGCGCGGCGGGCCGGCGCCTGCGCCACGTCTGGCTCTCGGTGTCGGGCAGCGACGCCAACGAGAACGCCCTCAAGATGATCTTCCAGAAGCACGCGCCGGCGGACCGGATCGTGGCCTTCGAGCGCGGCTTCCACGGGCGCACCGCCGCCATGGCGGAGATCAGCGACCGCCCCGGCTTCCGCGACGGCCAACCCCTGCGCGGCGGTGTCCTGTACGTGCCCTTCTACGACCCGGACGACGAGCTCTCGACCGAGCGCAGCGTCGCCGCCCTCGACCAGCACCTGCGGCGCTATCCGGGACGGGTGGCGGGCATGGTGTTCGAGCTGATCCAGGGCGAGGGCGGCTTCCACACCGCGCCGCGCGAGTTCTTCGCCGCCCTGATGGAGCACTGCAAGGAGAAGGGCATCGCCATCTGGGTGGACGAGGTGCAGACCTTCGCGCGCACCGGGGAGCTCTTCGCCTTCCAGGCCCTCGGGCTCCAGGAACGGGTGGACGTGGTCACCATCGGCAAGGCCTTCCAGGGCAGCGCCGTCCTGTACACCAAGGCGTACAACCCGCGGCCCGGTCTGGTGGCCGGCACCTTCGCCGGCAGCACCGTCGGCATGGCCGTAGCCGCGCGCATCCTCGAGCGCCTCGAATCCGAGAACTACCTGGGACCGGACGGGCGCATCGCCGTCCTGGGACGCCGCATCGAGAAGCGCTTCGAGTCCCTGCGCAAGCGCATGCCCCGCACGGTCGGTCCGCGCTCCGGAATGGGCGCGATGCACGCCTTCGTTCCCTTCGACGGATCCGCGGACCTCGCCCGCGCTGTTCTCGACGCCGCCTGGGAGGAGGGACTCATTCTGCTCACGGCCGGCAGCGGCCTGACCAAGATCCGCCTGCTCCCGCCCTTCAACACCACCGACGAGGAGCTCGAGGCCAGCTTCAACATGCTCGAGAAGGCCCTGCGGCGCGTGGCCGAGGAGCGGGGGCTTCCTTGCTGATCCTCCGTCCCATCGAGCGCACCGATCTCGACGACCTGGTCGATCTGGCCCGGCGGCTCGACTCCATGAACCTGCCGAGCGACCGGGAGTTCCTGGCCGAGCGAATCGAGTGCTCGCTGGCGTCGTTTCCCGGAGAGCTGCCGCCGGGCAAGCGTGGCGTCTACGTGTTCGCGCTGGAGGACGGCGAGACCGGCCGCTGCGTCGGGACATCGACGATCCTGGCCAAGCACGGCGTTCCGGGATCGCCTTACTTCTGGCTCGAGGTCTCGTCCGAGGAGCGGCGCTGCGACTCGCTCGAGCGGCGCTTCGTCCACACCAAGCTCCGGCTCCGCTCCACCGAGGACGGTCCCACCGAGATCGGCGGCCTGATCCTCGAGCCCGCCTACCGCCAGCATCCCGAGAAGTGCGGCAAGGCGCTCTCGATCGTGCGCTTCGCGTACATGGCCGTGAATCCCGACCGCTTCGAGCGCTTCGTGATCGCCGAGATGCTCTCGCCTTTCGAGGAGTCCGGAGAGAATCTGCTCTGGGAGGCGTTCGGCCGTCACTTCACCGGGTTGCCCTACCGGGAGGCCGATCACCTGTCGGCGCGCGACAAGCAGTTCATCGCGGATCTCTTCCCCGCCGATCCGGTCTACGTGACGCTCTTCCCCGAAAAGGTGCAGGCCGTGATCGGGAGGCCGAACGAGACCGCGATTGCGGCGGTTCGTATCCTCGAGAAGGTCGGCTTCCGCCCGCTGAACCAGGTCGATCCGTTCGACGGCGGGCCGTACTACGGCACCGCCCGAGACGCGATCAGCTCGGTGAGCGAGCGCCGCGAGCTGGTCCTCCCCGGCGCGGCACCGGACGCGCCGACGCCGTCCGGCGGCCCGCTGGCCCTGCTCTCTGCCGACGGCACCCACGGGTTCCGGGCCACGGTCGTGTCGCTGGACGGCGCGGGCGCGCCGCGGGTTCCGACGCCCTGCCGCGACGCCCTCGGTGTGAGTGCCGGGGACCGCGTCAGCGTCACCCCGCTTCCGTAATGACGCGCGAGCTCCACAGCGTGTCGCCCTCGGATCCCGGCGACGAGATCGGGCGCTTCGCGGTGGCCGACGCCGCCGCGGTGGACGCGGCCGTGTCCCGCGCAG
>JAPUKG010000251.1 GCA_027295775.1 Pseudomonadota bacterium | reverse complement strand
GAGCTGAACAACACCGACGGCGACCTGGGAATCCACGCGCTCATCGATGGCGATGCGTGGAAGAAGCTGGAGATCGAGGATCCGAACGGGCGCCGGCTGCTCAAGATCAAGGCCAAGGGGCGACTGAAGAAGCAGGGTCTGACCGAGCTCTTCTTCGAGAGCGCCGAGCCGGTCTTCGAGGAGCTGGACCCCGTGGATTTCTTCAAGCGGTTTCCGGAAGGGATCTACGAGATCGAGGGCGAGACGCTCGAGGGCGAGGAACTGGAGAGCGAGGTCTTCGTGTCGCACGTGATGCCGGCACCCGCGGACGGCGTCATGGTCAACGACGAAGAAGCGGCGGAGGACTGTGACGCCGATCCCCTTCCGTCGGTGAGCGAGCCGGTCGTGATCAGCTGGGACCCCGTGACCGAGAGCCACCCCGAGCTCGGCGCGGAGGGAGACGTCGAGGTGGTGCACTACGAGATCGTGATCGAGCAGGAGGACCTCGAGCTCGAGATGAAGATCAAGCTCCCCGGCGACGCGACCTCGTTCGAGATTCCCCCGGAGTTCCTCGCGCTGGGCGAGGAGTTCAAGTTCGAGATCCTGGTCCGCGCGGAGACCGGCAACCAGACCGCGGTGGAGACCTGCTTCGAGCTGGAGTAGCGCCCCAGCCAGGCGGGAACTGCACGGAATCTCCCTCCCGGGCGGCGTATCATGGCTGCCCGGGAGGGATTCTTGTGTCGATCAAGCACGCCGAGACCGATCACCCGATTCACGAGCTCGCCACACGACGCTGGAGTCCGTACGTCTTCGCGGACCGACCCGTGGCGCGCGAGGACCTGACCGCGCTCTTCGAGGCGGCGCGCTGGGCGGCTTCGTCGTTCAACGAGCAGCCCTGGAGCTACCTGGTCGCCACCCGCGAAGAGCCGGAGGAGTACGAGCGCCTGCTCTCGTGCCTGGTCGAGCCGAACCAGGCCTGGGCGAAGGCGGCGCCGGTGCTGGCCCTGGGCGTGGTGACCCATCGCTTCAAGCGCAACGACAAGCCCAACCGGGTCGCGACCCACGATCTCGGCCTCGCCGCCGGAAACCTGCTCCTCGAGGCCACCGCCCGAGAGCTCCTGGTCCACCAGATGGCCGGCATCCTGCCCGACCGCGCCCGGGAGCTCTACTCGATTCCCAGTGGCTCCGAAGCGTGGACCGGGCTGGCGATCGGCCACGCCGGCGATCCCGAGAGCGCGGACGGCGGACTGGGGGACCGCGACCGGGCGCCGCGCACCCGCAAGCCGCTCCGCGAGTTCGTGTTCAGCGGACGCTGGGGCCAGGCGGCCGGGCTATGATCGCGAGCCATGACGGACGCGCGCACAGCGAGGCCCCGCCACTGCGTTGCGGTGATCGGCGGCGCCACGGCCGGGGCCGAGGTGGCGGGCCGGCTGGCCGAGCTCGACGCCGAGGTGGTGGTCTTCGAGATGAACCCGCGGCCGTACGGAAAGATCGAGGACGGGCTCCCGCGCTGGCACAAGGCGCTGCGGCGCAAGGAGTACGAGACCATCAGCGGGAAGCTGACCCGGGCGGGCGTCCACTTCGTGCCCAACACCAAGGTGGGTCGGGATGTGGGCTTCGAGGAGCTCGTCCAGGACTGGGGCTTCAGCGCGGTGGTTCTCGCCTGCGGCGCCTGGTCCGACCGCGCGCTTCCCGTGGAGGGCGCCGATGATTACCTGGGCAGGGGTCTCGTCTACCAGAACCCGTTCATCATCTGGTTCAACCACGCGGGCGAGGCGGCCTATGACGGGCCGCGCTTCCAGCCCGAGGACGGCGTCCTGGTGGTGGGCGGCGGCCTGGCCTCCATCGACGTGGTGAAGGTGCTGATGGTCGAGACCGCGCGGGCCGCGCTGGCCGAGCGCGGGATCGAGGTTCCGATGCTGGAGCTCGAGGTGAAGGGCATCCCCAAGGTCCTGAAGGCGCACGGCCTCCGCTTCGAGGACTTGGGCCTCGAGGGCTGCACTCTGGCCTACCGGCGGCGCGTCGAGGACATGCCGCTGGTGGAGGCACCGGAGGGCGCGACGCCGGAGCGCATGGAGAAGGTGCGGGGCGGCCGCCGGAAGCTCATCGACAAGGCCATGGAGAAGTACCGCTTCAAGATGGAGCCGCTGGCCATGCCCGACGGCCTGCTGGTGGAGGACGACCGGCTGGTGGGCATCCGCTTCCGGCGCACGCGCATCGAGGACGGGCGCGTCATCCCCACCGACGAGACCTTCGAGCTGCGCGGCAGCTATGTGATCAGCTCGATCGGCAGCATCCCCGAGCCCCTGCCCGGAATCGACATGAAGGGAGAGCTCTTCGCGTTCACCGACTGGGACTTCGGCCGGCTCGAGGGCCGTCCCACGGTCTTCTCGGTGGGAAACGTGGTCACGGGCAAGGGCAACATCGTGGCCTCGCGCAAGCACGCGGCCGCCGTCTCCCACGACGCCATCGAGAAGTTCCTGGGTCTCGACGAGAGCGGCCACGAGGGCGAGGAGACCCTGGCCGACGCCGCGGCCGAGGCCGCGCGCGAGCAGGCCGACCGGGTGGCGGACGCCGTCGGTCGGCAGCCGCCCCTCGACCCGGCCTCCGTCGCGAAGATCCTCGAACGCGTGCACTTGCGGCAGAACGCGGTGGGGTACGGCGGCGACTACGCCGACTGGATCGCGCAGGTAACGCCGCCCGACCTCGAGTAACCCGAGCTTTGCCCACCATCGACTGCTACTTCGACTACGTGTCGCCCTTCGCCCACTTCATCGTCGAGCCGCTGACCGCGCTCGCCGCGCGCGCCGGCGCCGAGCTGGTGTGGAAGCCGATCCCGATCGGCGGCCTCTCGAACTTCGCGGGCGACGGTCCGTACTCGCCCCAGCGAAGGACCTACGTGGTGAAGGACGCCATCCGCTGCGCCGAGTTCTACGGCGTGGAGACGAACACCCCGAGCCCGTTCCCGATGAACAGCGACCTCGCCCTGCGCGGCGCACTCGCCGCCCAGGACGCGGGGGTCTTCGACGCCTACCACCGGCGGGTCTTCCGGGCGGGCTGGAGCGATCGGCGCGACATCGCCGACGAGGCAGTGCTGGCCGAGTGCTTCCGCGAGGCGGGTGGCGACGCGGAGGCGCTCCTGGCCGAGGCCCGCCGGGACGAGACCCAGAGCCGGGTCGAGGCGCTGCTCGCCGAAGCCGAGGCGCGAGGGGTCTTCGGCATTCCCACCGCGGTGCTGGACGACGAGCTCTTCTGGGGCAACGACCGCCTGGCTATGCTCGAGTGGCGCTTGCAACCGGGACCCGGACTGGGAGAACATCGTGGTTAGACGAGCAGCCAACGGTCTCGTTGCTTGCGCAGCGCTCGCCGCAGTCGCACTCGCCTGCGACCTGACAGCCCCCGCCGACGGTCCGCCGTCCTACTCCCAGGTTCCCGACTTCGAGCTGATCGACCGCCGGGGCAACGTCTTCACCCGCGAGGACCTGCGCGGCAAGGTCTTCGTGGCCGACTTCATCTTCGCGAGCTGCACGTCCATGTGCCCGATGCTGAGCAGCGAGATGGCCCGGATCCAGCGCACGCTCGAGGTGGAGCCCTTCTGGGACGAGATCCGCCTGGTCAGCATCAGCGTCGATCCCGAGCACGACACGCCCGAGGTGCTCGCCGAGTACGCGGACCGCTACGACGCCGACCCCGAGCACTGGCGCTTCCTCACCGGCGCCCGCGAGGAGATCTGGAGCCTGTCGGTGGACGGCTTCAAGCTCGCGGTGGGCGATGCCCCGGCCGGCGCCGACGAGCCCCTCTTCCACAGCGACCGCTTCGTGTTGGCGGACCGGGAGGGGCGCATCCGCGGCTACTACGACGCGCTCTCGCCAGACGGGCGCGCCAAGCTGCTGGCCGACCTGCGCGCGGTGGTGGGCGCCCCGGCCGAGACCTCGAGTGCGCCGGGGTCACTCGCCGGGCAGCGGGGGAACCCGGAATAGCGGCGCGAGCTGGGGCACCTGCCCGGCCGACATCCACCCGGCCATGCCCGCGGTCCACACCAGGGTGTCGGGGCGCAGGCGGCCCTGGGCCACGGCCTGGGCGAGCCCGGCCGGATCGAAGGGCCCAACCGTGCGGCCGTTCTCGGCCAGATGCCAGCTCGCGACCGCGGGCGGGGGCGGCGGCGCCGTCGGGAGCGCGCCGGCGGGGGAGCCGGGTTGCATCTGTCCTGCGATCGCGAGCCCCATGCCGAGCCCGACGCCCGCGCCGGCCACGCCACCCGCCGGGTTCGCGGCGGCCTCGGGCATGGCCAGACCCAGCTGGTACGCCTGGAAGCGAGCCAGGTCGCCGATGGCATTCATGCTGCTGCGGGCGTCCAGGGCCCTCTCCACCTCGGCGGGGAGCGAGATGTTCACGATGTAGAGCTGCGGGATCTCGAGGCCGTACTCGGCGTTCACCTCGCGCGCCACCTGATCGCGCAGCTGGTGGGAGAGCTCGTTGTAGTTCGAGGCCAGGTCGAGCACCGCGATGTCCGAGCTCGCCACCAGGTCCGCGAAGCTCTGGTTGATGATCGAGCGCAGCAGCTCGCTCACCTCGTCGACCTCGAAGCTCGAATCCGTGCCGACCAGCTCTGCCAGGAGAGTGCGGGGGTCCCGCGCCTTCAGGGTGTAGCTGCCGAAGGCGCGCAACCGGACGCTCCCGAAGTCGGCGTCGCGCATGATCACCGGGTTGGGCGTTCCCCACTTCAGGTCCGTGATCTGGCGCGTGGCGACGAAGTAGACCTCGGCCTTGAAGGGGCTGTCGAAGCCGTACTTCCAGCCGGCGAGGGTGGAGAGCACCGGCATGTTCGCGGTCTCCAGGCGGTGCTGCCCCGGCCCGAACACGTCGGCCACTTTCCCCTGGTGGACGAAGATCGCCTCCTGGCCCGGGCGCACGATGAGCTGCGCTCCGTGCTTGATCTGGTTGTGGTAGCGCGGGAAGCGCCAGACCAGGGTGTGCCGGCTGTCGTCGACCCATTCGATGACGTCGATCAGCTCGGCGCGAAGCTTGTCCATCAGGCCCATTGGGCTTTCTCCTTCTCTAGAAGAGCAGCTCTTTCAGTAATCCGACCAGGAAGCTCTCGCCGCCGCTCGCGTGCCGGCGACCGAAGGCAGACGACGATCCTCGGCAACCGGCGGCGATCGCGCCCGCGCGGGCCTGGCGGTAAGCCCGCTCTGCGGAGCGGTCGGCCTCGTCCATCACGGCCCGGGCGCGCGGGCGGCCGCCGCTCAGGATGAAGCCGGCGATCTGCTCCAGCTCGTCCGCGTCGAGCCAGGTGCCGTGCTCGCGGCAGCGGTCGACGATGACGCCGGAGGTCTTGCGGAAGTTGCGGCGCGGCATGAACGCCTCACAGACCGGGCACTTCCGGTACTCGACCGCCTGACCGGCCGGGTTCGACCCCTTCACTCGCGGCGCGAGCGCGCGCAGCCGCGCTGGGTCGGCGGACTGGCGCGCCTCGATCGCGCGCTGCACGAGTCCGTCGAACCGGTCCTCGGGAACCCAGAGCCCGTTGCACTGCGGGCACTCGTTGGTGCCGACCCCCGCGATCTGGCGCGGGGGCATGAGGCAGCCGCAGCACGGGCAGGGCAGCTCCCGCCCGTTCTGGGGAACGGCCTCGGGCCGGAAGGCCACACCGCAGGCGGTGCAGAAACGCGAGTCCTCGGCGTTGCGCGCGAAGCACTCGGGGCAGATCAGGCTCAGCTTGCGCCGATCGCGAACGATCGCCGAGCCGCAGAAGTCGCAGCTCTCGGCGGCGGCCCCCACCTGGGCCCCGCACGAGCCGCAGCGGTGGACCACCACGTCCACGGCCTGGGGGGGCCGGTTCTCCAGCTCCTCGCCGCAGCGGCAGGGGATGGTCCTCTGGGCGACGTCCCCGACATCGTACTGGGCGTGGCAGGTGGGGCAGGCGATCAAGCGCACGGCTTCCATTTCGGAAGCCGCCGAGCCGCCCTTGATTGCAAAATTCGGCGGACGCTGGAACGCCGCCACCCCGCCTGGGAGCGGGCCTAGCTCTCGTTGAAGCTCTTCAGGTGGCGGCTGCGGCTCGGGTGCCGGAGCTTGCGCAGGGCCTTCGCCTCGATCTGCCGGATGCGCTCGCGAGTCACCTCGAAGTCCTGGCCCACCTCCTCCAGGGTGTGGTTGGCGCGCTCCCCGATCCCGAAGCGCATCTTCAGCACCCGCTCTTCGCGGGGCGCCAGGGTGGAGAGCACCTTCCGGGTCTGGTCGGCCAGGTTCGAGCTGATCACCGCGTCCTGGGGACTGACCGCGCTCTTGTCCTCGATGAAGTCGCCCAGGTGGCTGTCGTCTTCCTCCCCCACCGGCGCCTCCAGGCTGATGGGCTCCTTCGCGATCTTGAGCACCATGCGCACCTTCTCGATCGGCAGCTCCATCTTCACCGAGAGCTCCTCGGCAGTGGGCTCCCGGCCCAGCACCTGCACCAGGTGCCGCGTCGCGCGCACGAGCTTGTTGATCGTCTCGATCATGTGCACCGGGATGCGGATCGTCCGGGCCTGGTCCGCGATGGCGCGGGTGATCGCCTGTCGGATCCACCAGGTGGCGTAGGTGGAGAACTTGTAGCCGCGCTGGTACTCGAATTTGTCCACCGCCTTCATGAGGCCGATGTTGCCCTCCTGAATCAGGTCCAGGAACTGCAGGCCGCGGTTCGTGTACTTCTTGGCGATCGACACCACCAGCCGCAGGTTCGCCTCGATCAGCTCGCTCTTGGCGTGGTGGGTGCGCACGCAGGCCTCGCGGTACTGCTCGAGAGCGGCGGCGATGTCCTTCCGGGAAATCTTGATCTCCGTCTCGATCCGATCGCGGTTCTTCTCGACCTCCTGGTAGTCCGCCCGGGCCTTGGCCACGCGCTCGGGATCCGAGCCGAGCCGCGCCAGCGCCTCGCGCCCCTTCGTGGTGCGCCGGGTGGAGAGGGCCAGCGCCTCGCCGAGCTCCCAGTGCTTCATGCCGAAGCGCCGGGACACGGTGCGCGCCCGAGAGTCGAGGCGATCGAAGGTCTTGCCGATCTCCGCGAAGGTCTCCATGAACTCGCGGACCTTCTTCTTGGAGAACTTCACGCTGCGCAGCTGCTCGCAGATCTCCCCATACTTGGCGATGACCTCCAAGCGCAAGCGCTCGCGCGTCTCCTCCTTGGTACGGGAGTTGTTGATCGAGCTCTGCCTGCGGCCGATGTCGACTTCGAGGCGCTTCGCCTTGGACAGGGCCTGGAGGAGCAGCCGGCGGCGCTCCTCCCGGGGCGCCGAGTTCTCGTCGTCGAGTCCGTGGAGGACTTGGCGCAGCTCGATCTTGTTCTTGCGCACCAGCTCCCCGATGCGCTGGATCTCCCGGGTGCCGAAGGGCGTGCCGAGGGTGTGGAGCTCCTGGTCGTGGATACCCGCCTCGATGCGCTTGGCGATGGTCACCTCGCCCTCGCGGGTGAGCAGGGACACCTGGCCCATCTCGCGCAGGTACACGCGGACCGGGTCGTTGCTGTGTGCCTCCTGGCTGTCGCTCTCGGGCTTCGGCGCCGCGCCGGTCCTGGCGGGCATCGCGCCGGCAGACTGGACCAGGGTGATGTTGCTCTGGCCGATGAAGGCCATCACTTCGTCGACCTGATTGGCGTTGACGTCGTTGGAGCTGAGGCTCTTTTTGACGTCCTCGAGGGTGAGGTAGCCCTTGCGGCGACCGCGCTCGATCAAGCGCTGGACCGAGGAGATCCGGCGCGTCTCGGGCGACAACCCCGACGTGGCCACCGCGGTGCTGACAGCGACCTTCCGGCTCCGGCCGTTGCCCTTGTTGGGGAGCCGTGTCGACTTGTCAGCCCGCTCTAGGGATCCCGCCTTCTTGGGGGGCTTGCGATCGGTGTGGTGGCCGAGGGGCGCATTCGAAGCCATTGGGGGGTCTCCTTGTCATCGTTCTTCCGGCACAGCACGGAGGGATCATGGGGTCGAACCTGGGGTGATGCCCTGGGCGGCGCGGCGCTCCTCGAGCTGGCGCTGCTTCTCGGCGAGAAGGGCAGCGTCATCCGCATCCGGCTCCTGCATCCGTCGGGTCAGGTCCTCGCTCGCCGCCTTGCGTTGTCGCCGGGCGAACCAGTCGAGGACCTGGTCGAAAGCATCTTCCACCGGGGTCTCGCTCTCCCGGAGGGCCTCTTCGAACGCGATCTCGCGCAGGCGGCTCCGCGCTTCCTCGTCGAGGCCTTCTTCCACCCTGAACAGATCGAGGGCGCCGCTCGAATCGAGGGCGCCCTCTCCGGCCGCGGTGAACAGGTGCTCGAGCACGGCCTTCCACGATCCGTCGGGCACGAACTCGAGGGTTCGCTCCGGGCCGCGGCGCTCCGCCAGGCGGGGATGGCGGAACAGGAGCGCGGCGAGCAGACGGAGCTGCCGCTCTTCCACGGGGTCCTTCGCGCGGCGGGGGCGCGCTTCGGGAAGCTCCGAGGCGGGCGCACGCACGCCCCGGCCCGCGGCGCGCACCACGCTCTCCACCGCCCGCGCGTCGGCCCCTGCCGCCACGGCGAGACGGCGCACGAACTCGGCCCGCTCCACGGGGTCGGTCACGAGGGCGATCAGCGGGGCGACGCGGCCGACCGCATCGGCCTTCTCGGCGGGGGACGCGCGGCCCTCGTCGAGGGCGCGCTGCATCACCAGCTCGAGGGCGTCCGGCGCCTTGTCGACCAGCTCGCGCAACGCGTCGGATCCCTCGGCCGCCAGGAAGGTGTCGGGATCGTGACCCGCGGGTAGGGCCGCACCGCGAATGCGCAACCCCTCGGGCAGCAGCACTTCGAGGGCGCGCTCCAGCGCCTTGCTTCCGGCCTCGTCGCCGTCGAACAGGAGAACCGCCTGGCGGGTGCGGCGCGCGAGCTGCCGGCCGTGCTCGCGGGTCAGGGCGGTGCCGCAGGTCGCGAGACCCTCGGCCAACCCGGCCCGATGCAGCGCGATCCGGTCGAAGTAGCCCTCGCAGATGATCGCTCGCTCGCTCCTGCGGATCGCCTCCAGCGCGAAGGGAAATCCGTAGAACGACTCGCGCTTGCGGAACACCGGGCTCTCGGTCGTGTTCAGGTACTTGGGCTCCTGGTCTGCCGCCAGCGCGCGCCCGCCGAATCCGATGACGCGCCCCCGCACGTCGGAGATGGGGAACACGACGCGGCCGCGCAGCCGATCGTAGTGCCCACCGCGCTGGCGCTCGGCCAGGAGTCCCGCCTTCTCGCCCATGGCCGATGGGATGCCGGCGGCGGCCAGTGCGCTCGTCACCGCGTCCCAGCGGTCGGGCGCGAAGCCGATCCCGAAGCGCTCGATGGTCTCCGCATCCAGCCCGCGGTCCGCCAGGTAGGCCCGGGCGCGCGCGCCGGCCGGGGAGTCGAGGGCCTCGCGGTACAGCTTCTGGGCCAACTCGATCGCTGCGAAGACCCGCTCGGAGACACCGCGCTCGCCCGGGGCGGTCTCCGGAATCTCGATGCCGATCTCGCGAGCCAGGATCCGCGCCGCCTCTGGAAAGGTCAGGGTCTCGTGGCTCATCAGGAAGCCGATCACGTCCCCACCCACGTCGCAGCCGAAGCAGTGGTAGATCTGTCGATCGGGACTGACGTTGAAGGACGGGGTCTTCTCGTTGTGGAAGGGGCACAGGCCCTTGTAGCTGCGGCCGGCCTTCTTCAGCTCGACGTAGCGACCGATGAGGTCGACGATGTCAACGCGATTGCGAATCTCGTCGATTGTCGCTTCGGGGATCCGACCCAAA
>JAPUKG010000250.1 GCA_027295775.1 Pseudomonadota bacterium | reverse complement strand
CCGCGCGCCCGGGTATACTGGGCTCGCAGCCTGGATGCCCCGCTCTGCGCGGCGAGGAGACCCTGCCATGACGTATCGACGGATCTCGGTCACCCCGGTGGCGGGCGCGCTCGGCGCCGAGGTCGGCGGAGCCGACCTGCGCGAGATCGACGAGCAGACCTTCGAGGAGATCCACCGCGCCTGGCTCGAGCACCAGGTGCTCTTCTTCCGGGATCAGGATCTCCTGCCCGAGCATCACAAGGCCTTCGCGTCGCGCTTCGGTCCCCTGCAGATCCACCCGTACCTGGTCTCCCGCAAGGACGAGGGGCACCCGGAGGTGGTGGTCTTCGAGAGCGACGAGAGCCGTCCCTACGTGGCCTCCGGCTGGCACACGGACGTGACGTTCCTGGAGAAGACGCCGTCGGCCTCCGTGCTCCGGGGCATCGAGGTTCCCGCCTTCGGCGGCGACACCCTGTTCGCGAGCATGTACGCGGCGTACGAAGCCCTCTCCGACCCGATGAAGCGGGTCCTCTCGGATCTCCAGGCCGTGCACGACACCTCCCGAACCTTCTCGCGGCCCGCCTATCCCTCGCTGGGCAAGGCCTCCTCCGAGAAGCCTCCGAGCGCCTTGCACCCCGTGGTGCGCACGCATCCGGAGACCGGGCGCCGGGGCCTCTTCGTGAACTCGGCGTTCACCCACAAGATCAAGGGCATGCACGCCAAGGAGAGCCAGGCCCTGCTCGGCTTCCTCTACGAACACCTCGCGCAGCCCGAGTTCACCTGCCGCCTGCGCTGGCAGAAGAATACGCTGGCCATCTGGGACAACCGCTGCGTTCAGCACCGCGCCGTGGCCGACAACCTGAAGACCCTCCGGCGGATGGAGCGCGTGACGGTCGAGGGCGAACGCCCCGCCTAGCGTGGCGGCTACCACCGCACCGCGCGGCGCACTCGAGGGGCCGCTAATCCCCTCGCCGCGGATCGCTGCCGGGCTTCTGGGCTGTGCGGCGATCGCGCTGGCGGTTCGCTCACTCGGACTGGAGACGGTCTTTCCGTCCGAGGGGGTGGTCCTCCTGTCGCTCAGCGACGCTCACTTCTACGCCCGCCTCGCGCTCTTCGCTTTTGTGAACTTCCCGGAGCCGTTGACCTTCGATCGGTTCATCGCATGGCCCGACGGTGCAGTCGTCCCGGCACCACCGGGTTTCGGCCTCGCCATCGCCGGCATGGCACGGCTCTTCGGCGACTCGGTCTCCACATTCGAACGGGTCGCGGCCTGGGTATCTCCGTTCGCAGGAGCGCTGACGACGCTGCCCGTCTACGCCATCGGCCGACGCGTGGCGAGCCCGGGTACCGGCCTCGGCGCAGCCGCGCTCTTTGCGGTCCTGCCGGCGAGCACCTCCACGTCGTCGATCGGCAACGTGGACCACCACGCGACGGTCGCACTCCTCGGAGCGTGCTGGATTGCGTCCTCGATCTCGCAGGTCAGGCCCGCCACCGCCGGTCGCCTGGCTCTGCGGGCATTGCGCCACGCCGCGTTGGTGGCGGCCCTGCTCTTCACGTGGAGCGGAAGCCTTCTATACCTCGCGCTCGGGGAGGGAGCGCGGCTGGCGGCCTGGGCGGCGACGGGCCGCGGACCCCGCCCACTGGTCGCCCAGGCGGCGGCCGCACTCGTCGCCTGCGCCGCGGTCGTGCCGTGGATTGCCGCCGCGCCCGTGACGCTGGACGGTCCGCTGGCCACCACGACTCTGTCGTGGTTCCACGTAGTCATGCTCACCGCGATCGCGGGGACCTGCGGCGCGCTCGCGCTGATCGAGGCCTGGCGCCCGACCTCCGGGCTCTTCGAGCGAGTCGCGTTCTCTGCCGCCATCGGCTTCGGAATCCTGGGCCTCGCACTCGCTCTGCCCGGCGTTCGCGATGGCCTCGCTCCAGGCCTCGGCTTCCTGACCATGGCAGACGAGTGGGCGGCAAGGAACCCGGAGCAGTTTCCCCTGTTCGGCACCAGCCCGCTCCCGGGCTTCGGTCCGAGCCCGCTCGAGCGATTCGGACTGTTCGTCTTCCTGGTGCCGGTGGCACCGCTCCTCGTGGCGCTTCGCTGGAAGCGGGCGCCTGATCGCGCCCCGCGCTGGATCCTCGGCATCTGGCTGCTCGGCTTGCTCGCTCTGTCGCTGAGCCAGGTGCGCTATGCACACGACTTCGCCGCATCCGCATGCGTCGCCTTCGCCCTCGCGCTTGCCGCTCTGCGAGGCGAGATCCTGCAGCGCACGCGTCTCGCGCCAGGGACCGCTTCGGCGCTCGTCGTGTGCCTGGCGGCGTTGCTGATCGCGCCCGCCGTGATCGGAGTGCACCTGCCTCGCGTCCCCACGGCGCTGCGACACCTGGCCGGGTCCGGACCGCCCGGCCGATTCCTCTCGCCGCGGGAGAGTCTGATGCGCTTTGCCGAGGCCGTTCGTCGCGAGACCCCGGAGACCGCCGGGTTCCTGGATGCGAAGGGGCGGCCGGAGTACGGCCTGCTCGTCCCAGCGGCTCTCGGTCACTCTTTCCTGTACGAAGCCAGACGACCCGTGCCGGCCAACAATCTGGGGCCCTATCTGGACGCGGAGAAGTACCGCGCCGTCGACGCTTTCTACGGGCTGACGAGCGAGGAGGAGGTTCTTGCCACGGTCGATGCGCTGCGCGTGCGCTACGTGGTGACGCCCGCCGCCGAGGGCACCCCGGCCGGGTCGCTGCACGATCGGCTCCACCGCTCCGATGGATCGGCGACCGACGGCACCGAGCACTGGAAGCACTTCCGGCTCGTCATCGAAGGCCCGCCGCGCGGTCGTCCGGTGAAGTTGCTGTACCCGGGACCGCCTCCGCGGCGCCTGATCACCTACAAGATGTTCGAGCGCGTGGCGGGGGCCGTGCTGGAGGTGCGCGCCGCGCCCGGCTCGCCAGTGCGGGCCGCGCTCCCGCTGCGCACGCCGCTGGGCCGGCGCTTCCGCTTCGTCGCCCGGGGTCGGGCCGGTCCGGACGGCATCGCGCGGTTGAGGGTCCCCTATCCGACGGAAGGCGTCGGTCCCACTCGGGCGGAGTCGCCCTGGGAGGTGACGCTGGGAGACCAGCGAGTGCAGGTCGACGTGTCCGAGCAAGAGGTCCGAGAGGGGCTCACGGTGGTCGTTCCGGCTCCGATTCCGCGAGCGCCTCGACGCGCTGAGCCGTAAGCTCTTCCGGGTCGTTCTCGACCGAAGAAGGAGCCCCGATGATTCCCAAACAGCCGTTCGGTGCGACGGGCCACGACAGTACACGCATCATCTTCGGCGCCGCGGCGGTCTTCGCCGTCGATCAGAATGCGGCAGACCGCATTCTCGAAGAGCTCCTCGAGGCGGGCATCAACCACATCGACGTCGCGGCCAGCTACGGCCATGCGGAGCTGCGGGTCGGACCGTGGATGCGCGAGCACCGGGGGGACTTCTTCCTCGCGACGAAGACCGGCGAGCGCAGCTACGAGGGCGCGCGGGATCAGATCCGCGCCTCCCTCGAGCGGCTGCAGGTCGACCAGATCGACCTGATCCAGCTCCACAATCTCACCGACGAGGAAGGGTGGGAGCAGGCCTTCCGAGCCGACGGCGCGCTCCGCGCGTGCGTCGAGGCGCGGGAGGAGGGGCTCGTGCGCTTCATCGGCGTGACGGGTCACGGAACGCGCGTCGCGTCCATGCACCTGCGCAGCCTCGAACGCTTCCCGTTCGACTCGGTCCTGCTGCCCTACCCGTTCTCGATGAGGGAGCAGCCCGCGTACGCGGAGAGCTTCGAGAAGCTCCTCGAGGTGTGCGCCGAGCGCCGGGTGGCCGTGCAGACCATCAAGGCCGTGGCCCGGCGGCGCTGGGGGAAGGACGAGAAGCCCACCACGACTACCTGGTATCACGCCTTCGAGGATCCCGAGGACATCGAGCGGGCGATCCATTGGGCCCTCGCGAGGCCCGGCATCTTCGTCAACACGGCCTCGGACCCGGGCCTGATGCGGACGAGCCTGGCGGCGGCGGCGAGCTTCACCGCCGAGCCGAGTCGCGACGAGATGACCTCGGCATGGGGGCGCCTCGACGTCCAGGCGCTCTTCATCTCCGGCTACGAAGGAGTGGGCCGCTCGGCTCAGTGATCGCGGAACTGGGACGGCGACGGACTACCAGCCCGCGAGCTGGGCCGCGCGCTCGCGGTGGAAGGCCGGCGCGCCCAGGAAGGCGCGGTCGAACATCACCCGCTTGAACCAGATCTGAACGTCGCACTCCCAGGTGAAGCCGATCCCGCCGTGGGCCTCCACCGCGTCCCGCGCCACCTGCATGGCGCGGTCGGTGATGTGGGACTTGGCCAGCGCCGCGCTCCGCTCCGCCTCCTCGGCGACGTGGTCGAAGGCGTGGGCCGCGTACCAGTAGAGGCCGCGGCAGGGCTCGACCTCGACCGCCATGTTGGCGAGCTGGTGCTTGAGCGCCTGGAAGTGGCCGATGGTGACGCCGAACTGCTCGCGGGTCTGGGCGTACTCGACGGACATGTCGACCAGCCGGCGCGCCGCGCCGAAGGCGTCCGCCGCCAGCAGGACCAGCCCGGCGTCGCGCAGGCGGGGCGCGGCGGCGACTCCCTCGGGCAGCGGCTCGCAGGACGCGCCGTCGAAGGTGACCCGGAACAGGCGCCGTGTGCGGTCGGCGCCGTCGATCTCCTCGACGCTGACGCCGGTGCTGTCGCGCTCGACCAGCACGAGCCCGCCCCCCGCGACGCCCACCACCAGCAGGTCGGCGTTCGACGCGAAGGGGACGTGCAGCTTCTCGCCGGTGAGGGTTCCGTCCGCGGCGAGGGCCCACTCCTCCAGCTGCCAGCGGTCGCCGCTCTCGCAGATCGCCACCGTCCCGAGCGTCTCGCCCGAGGCCAGCCGCGGCAGCCAGCGCTGTTTCTGCTCGTCGCTGCCGCCCAGGGCAATGGCGAGACCGGCCAGCGAGTGCGGCACGAAGGGACCGGGGGCGCAGGCGTGACCCAGCACCTCCGAGACCACGGCCAGGTCCAGCATCTCGAGCCCGGCGCCGCCGAACTCGTCGGGCAGGGTGATGCCGCCCAGACCGAGCTCTATCATGCCCTTCCACAGGACGGAGTCGAAGCCGTCGTCCGCGTCGAAGAGCTCGCGCAGCCGGGTCGGGGGGCACTCGTTCGCCACGAACTGTCCCACGGTCTCCTGTAGCAGGAGCTGCTCCTCGGAGAGATCGAAGTTCACTTTCGGTTCACTTTCCCGCACTCCTGTCGGCGGCGGCGTCCCGGGGAAGCCCGAGGCCGCGCTCGGCGATGATGTTGCGCTGGATGTTGGCGGTGCCGCCGGCGATGGAGCCGCCCAGGGAGGACATGAACTGGGCGACCCAGCCCTGGTTGCCCTTGGGCATGAGGCCCAGGGTGCGCTCGCCGGCCGCCAGGAGCGCGTCCTCGCCCACCAGGTCGTAGCCGATCTTGCCGGCCTCCTGGCTGATGGTCGTGCCGATCAGCTTGTTCATCAGCGGGATCAGGCCCGCACTCTCGCCCTTCGAGTCCCTGGTCAGCTGGTAGTAGCCCGAGTACTGGTGCGCTCGGACGTAGCCCTCCAGGGTGGCCAGGCGCTGACGCACCACCGGATCCCGGATCGCGGGCGCGCCGTTCTTCTCGACCCGCTGGGCCAGCCGGACGAGCGCCGTGAAGATGACCGAGGTCTGGGTGGCCGCGCCGATCGAGTTGCGCTCGTGCTTGAGTGTCGTGCGCGAGACGATCCAGCCCTCGCCGCGCTTGCCGACGATCCAGTCCGCCGGCGCGCGCACGTCATTCAGGAAGACCTCGTTGAAGGTGGCGCCGCCCGTCATCTGCTTCAGGGGCCGCACGTCGACGCCCGGCTGCTTCATGTCGATCAGCAGGTACGAGATGCCGGCGTGCTTGGGGGCATCGGGCTCTGTGCGCGTCAGGCAGAACATGAAGTCCGCCCTCTGGGCGCCGCTGGTCCAGATCTTCTGTCCGTTGATGACCCACTCGTCGCCGACCAGCTCGCCGCGGGTCTTCAGCGAGGCGAGGTCGCTTCCGGAGCCGGGCTCGCTGTAGCCCTGGCACCAGGTGATCTCGCCGCTGATCGACCCCGGGATCCACTTCTCCTTCTGCCACTCCTCGCCGCGCTCGAGGAGTGTCGGCACCAACATCATGGTCCCGATGCCACGCGCTTCTCCGGGCGCCTTGGCCCGGCCAAACTCCTCGCGGATCACCTGGGCCGTGAGGACGTCGGCGGGCTGCTCGGAGCCGCCGTAGCGCTTCGGGATGCTGCGGTTCAGATAGCCGGCCTCGGTCGCGCGCTTGCGGAAGAGCGCCGCCTGCTCGGGGAAACCGAGCTTCGCCTCCTCGCCCTGGAGGGGCCAGCTCCGGGTGAGGAACTGTCTCAACTCGCCGCGAAGGGCCTCGTACTCGTCTCCGTAGCTGAGATCCATCTCGCCTGTTCTCCTGTCGCCCGGTCTCGGGATCAGTCCCGGCCGCGCGAGCTCATGGGCTCGGCCTGCTCGCGCCGGGATAGAAGGTCGTGGATCACCGGGCCGAGATCGTTGGGATCCCAGCGCTCGTCCTGCTTCACCCTGGGTCCCCGGGTCCAGCCCTGGTTGAGACAGATGCGCCCGCCCATCACCTCGAACACCTGCCCGGTGACGTCCGACGACTCGAGGCTGCCGAGCCAGACCACCACCGGCGCGACGTTCTCGGGGCTGCGGGCGTCGAAGCCCTCCTCCGGGACATCGGCCCCGCCCGGGCGCAGGTTCTCGGTCATGCGCGTGCGTGCACCCGGAGAGACCGCGTTCACGGTGACGCCGTAGCGCTCGAGCTCGCGGGCCGCGATGATGGTAAAGGCCGCAATCCCGGCCTTGGCGGCGCCGTAGTTGCTCTGGCCCGGGTTGCCGAAGAGCCCCGACACCGACGACGTGTTGATGATGCGGCCGGCGACGCTGCGCCCGCCCTTCGAGAGCTCGCGCCAATGGGCCGCCGCCATGCGCGAGGTGCAGAACGTGCCCTTCAGGTGAACCCGGATCACGGAGTCCCACTCCTCTTCCGTCATGTTGAAGAGCATGCGGTCGCGCAGGATGCCCGCATTGTTGACCAGCACGTCGATCCCGCCGAAGTGGTCGACTGCGGACTGGATCAGGTTCTCCGCGCCCTTCCAGTCCGCAACATCGTCGAAGTTGGCGATCGCCTCCCCGCCGGCGTCGCGGATCTCGGCGACCACCTCCTCCGCGGGCGCGCCGGACGATCCGCGCCCGTCGGTGAAGCCACCCAGGTCGTTGACGACCACCTTCGCGCCCTGTCGGGCGAACTCGAGGGCGTGGCCCCGTCCGATGCCGCGTCCTGCACCGGTGACGACCGCGACCCGTCCACCGCAGAGCTTCGCCATGTGCTAGAGCCTCGTTCTCAGGGCAGACTCGCCCATGTCTAGATCCTCTCCTCTTTCCCCTGCCAGTACTCCTCTCGCAGCAGCCGCCGGTAGAGCTTCCCGGTATCGTGGCGCGGGAGCTCATCGCGGAAGTCGATCCGCCGCGGGCACTTGAAGTGGGCGAGCTGCGCCCGGCAGTGCTCGATCAGCGACTGAGCCAGCTCGTCGCACGCCGTGTGGCCCTCGCCGAGCTCGACCACCGAGAGCACGGTCTCACCCCACTCCTCGTCGGGAATGCCGATCGTCGCGGCGTCGCGCACCGCCGGATGGGTGAGCAACACCGCGTCCACCTCGGCCGGGTAGAGGTTGACGCCACCGCTGATGATGACGTCGGCGCTCCGGTCGCACAGGAAGAGATAGCCGTCGTCGTCCAGGTAGCCGATGTCGCCGAGGGTGAAGTGATCGCCGGCGTAGCTCCTCCGGGTCTTCTCGGGGTCCTTGTAGTACTCGAAGCGGCCGAGCTCGGCGGCGGCCAGGTAGATGGAACCGGGGGTGCCCGGGGGCTGGAGCTTGCCCTCGTCGTCGCGGATCTCCACCTGACCAGATTCGGGTTTGCCCACGGTGCCGGGCTTCTCGAGCCACTCCTCGGGCGTGACGAAGCTCCCCCAGCCCTCGGTGGCCGCGTAGTACTCGTAGACCACGGGCCCCAGCCACTCGATCAGCGCTTGCTTCACCGGCACCGGGCACGGAGCCGCCCCGTGCAGCACCATGCGCAGCGACGAGAGCTCGAAGCGCGCGCGGTCCTCCTCCGGGAGCGCGAGCATGCGGTGGAACATGATCGGCACCATGTGGGTGTGGGTCACCCGGTAGCCGTCGATCAGCTCGAGCGCGCGCAGCGCGTCGAACTGATCCATCAGCACCACGGCGGCGCCCATGTTGAGCGGCAGGGTCAGGGTGAAGGCCAGGGGCGCGGCGTGGTAGAGCGGCCCGGTGCACAGGTGCACGTCGGTCCCCGGCTCGAAGCCGATACGCCGCAGGATCGCGGCCAACCCGGGACGGATGCCGGTATCGCGGCGCCGGTACACGCCCTTGGGCCGCCCGGTGGTGCCCGAGGTGTAGAGCATGGTGCGGCCGAGGGTCGGGTCCTCGATGTCGTCCGGCGACTCCGCCTCGAGCGCGTCGTCGAAGTCCTCGAAGCCGGGAATGTGGCCGCCGATGGCGAGGCAGGCGGCGGCGTCCGAGGCAGCGCGGCGGGCGCCGGCGGCGGCCTGGGCGAATGCCGCGTCCGCCAGGAACGCCTTCGCCTCACAGTTGTCGACGATGTAGCCCATCTCGGGCGCGGTCAGGTGCCAGTTGATGGGCGTCAGGCGCAGGCCCGAGCGCAGGGCCGCGTAGAGGCCCACTGCGAACTCGGGTCGGTTCGAGCAACAGAGCGCCACCGGGTCACCCGATCGGAGCCCCCGCGCACGCAGGGCGCGCACGAGCTGGTTCACGCGGCCGTTCAGGAAGGCGAAGCTGCGATCGCCGAAGGACGAGGCGATCGCCAGGCGCTCCGGGTGCTCGCGCGCCGTCACAGCCAGGCCCATTCCGACTGCCGCGGCGTCCTGGGCGCCCAGAGAGGTGTGAACGCGTGCCTCGCTCATTGGGGGGTCGCCTCGCGCTCGACCGGCCCCATTCTCGACCGCTCGAAATAGATGGTCAAGTCCCTAATCCCGGTACAGTCGCCGGGCGATTCCGCCGACCCGAAGTGCATGGGTCGAATCGTCGAGCTGGCCCCTGAGGCCTTCGTCGAACGGCTCCTGGCCCGCGGCCAGCGCCGCGCCTGGATCCGCACCGACCCCCAGAGCGGGCGCGTCCGCGCCTCGACCCCGGTGCTGGAAGAGCTGGCCGACTACGTGGAGGGCCAGACCGATCCGGAGCGCCGTCACGAGGCGGTGTTTCTGGGGGTGGGGCTCGAGACACGGGCGCTGTTCGGCGTATTCGTACACCGGACGCAAAGGGGGCAGGCCCAGGGCGGCGTGCGTCACTGGCCCTACCCGACCATGGCCTCCTTCCTGCGCGATGGGCTCCGTCTCTCCCGGGGCATGAGTCGCAAGTGCGCCCTGGCCGACCTCTGGTGGGGCGGCGGCAAGGCGCTGATCTCCCGCCTTCCCGGCGACGGCTGGCGCGACACCGACGTGCGCCGGAAGATCTACGCCGAGCTCGGCGACTTCGTCAGCAGTCTGTGCGGCGTCTACGTCACCGCCGAGGATGTCGGGACCACGCCCCTCGACATGGTCGAGGTCCACCGCCACACGCGCTTCGCCACCTGCCTCCCGACCGAGATCGGCGGCAGCGGGAATCCGTCGCTGATGACAGCGCGGGGGGTGGTGTGCGCCATGGAGGGAGCGCTGGACTTCCTCGAGCGGGGATCGCTGCGGGGCGCGAAGGTGGTGATGGAGGGCGCCGGCAACGTTGGGGCGTGCATGATCGACGAGCTGCTCGAGCGCGGGGTTCGCGAGATCGTCGCCACCGAGATCTGCGAGGAGCGGACCGCGGCGCTGCAGGATCGCTACGCGGATCGACCGGTGCGCGTGATGCGCGTCGAGCCCGGCGACCACCGCATCCTGGCCGAGCCCTGTGACGTCCTCGCCCCCAACGCCCTCGGAGGAGTGCTGGGCCCAAAGACCGTGCCCGACGTGCAGGCGCGGGTGGTGTGTGGCGCCGCCAACAACGCGCTGTCCGATGAGACGCGGGACGCCCGCCTGCTGGCCGAGCGCGGCATCCTCTTCGTGCCGGATTTCCTGGCCAACCGGATGGGCATCGTGGCGTGCAGCAACGAGCAGTACGGCAGCGTCCCGGGCGACCCGGACCTGGCGCGGCACCTGGGCCGGGACTGGCCGGGCTCCGTCTACAACCGGACCCGCGAGGTGCTGGCCCGGGCGCGTGCCGAGGGAACCACCCCGGTCGCGGCGGCAAACGCGATGGCGGACCGGAAGTCCGACGAGCTGCACCCGATCTTCGGTGACCGGGCCCGCCGCATCATCGAGGGCCTGGTGAGCGAGGGCTGGGAGCGGGGCTGACCCCCGCGGCGCGACGCAACGCGCGGGCCTGAGCGGCCGCCTGGCGCGCCAGCCGACTCTGGGACCCGTACAGGCGGGCAGCGAAGTCGAAGAAGTGCGCCGCCTCGCCGAAGCGCGCCTGCCAGATCAGTAGCTGGCCCACGAAGAGGCACACGCTGGCCATGTGCTCGTCCAGAACGACGGCATCCCGGGCCAGATCCGCGGCCACGAAGCGCGACGTCTCGCGCGCCTCCAGGGCCTCGGCCAGACCCAGCGCCCGCGATGTCAGGTTCTGGCGCAGCGCAGCCACGTAGGCGATGGTCAGCGCCTTTGCGTCGACCGTCGGCCGCAGGTTGCCGTCGAGGCCGCCGGGCCCAAAGCGGCGCGCTCGCATCAGGGACACGATGCGCTCGTTGGCGGGATCGAGCTGGAGCGAGTCGCCGCTGGGGTTCATGAGCGAATCCCGGTCCGCCGCGATGTGGACGCCGCCGTAGAGGTGGAGAACCTCGTGCACGAAGGTGCGGCTCTTGGTGTCCAACCCGTCCTCCCCGAGGCGGGTCATCAGCCGGCGCCCGAGGAATTCCGCCGAGCCGAGCCGCCAGTGGCCCTTGCGACGGGGCGGCGGCTGCCCGGTGAAGACCGCGACGATGCCCGAGGGCGGAACGCGGGGAACGCTGGTGAGGAAGGCGGCCTCGATCGAGCCCAGCTGCGCGCCCGCGCCCGCGGAGGAGAATGCGCCGATCGAGACCGGGACGAAGGTGGTGTCGAGGGCGGGCGTCAGGGTGGTCGAGAGGCCGTGCCAGATCAGGCGCAGCCGCATCTGCCATCCCGGCTGGCGCCGGATGCTCTCGTCGGCGTAGCAGTGCACCTGGACGATGCGTCGCTCGGAGTGGGCCGAATCGATTTCGCGGAGGAGGCGCGCCGCTTCGAGGCCGGCCTGGGGATCGAGATCGGCCAGCCAGACGGCAGCGGCGAGCCGGACGCGCGCTGCCGCCGCCCGCCCGCTCGCGAGCAGGACGCGCGCCGCGGCCAGGGCCGCGCGGGGGTCGTAGGGATGCGCGGTCGCGAGCGCGATCGCCTCGGCCGGATCGATCGCACGGCTGCCAGCCGGACCCGTCAGCGCCGCCAGGGCCGCATGGGCGTCGGGTCGAGTCGGCTCCGCGAGCACGGCCCGCGACAGAAGCGCCCGCGCCCGCTCGGGAGGCTCGAGCCCGGCGAGCCCGATCAGCGCATCCACGGAGTCCGAGTCGAGCGCCAGCGCCGCTTCGAAACGGGCGCGCGCCTCGGCGGGCTCGCCGCGAGCCAGCGCCACCCGGGCCAGGCCAATCCTCGCCCTCACCGAACGCGGGTGCGCCGACAGTGCGCGCCGGAAGCGGTCCTGCGCAACCGCGAGCTCGGGGGGGGGCTCCGGTTCCTCCGTCTTCGGCAGCGGCACGGGGCCCGCACAGCTCCACAGCGCGGCTGCGCCGAGGACGACGAGCTGGGCCGGCCAGCGCACGTCGGCGGTCTAGTCGAGGCCGTCGAACGCGTGGTCGAGA